>JBMCUI010000026.1:0-14346 GCA_048622675.1 Spirochaetota bacterium
TTCAATTCCCCTCAGCGCCGTATGGTAGGAACAGTTTGTATGTCCTATAGAGGCTATTACTCCTTTTTTGGAAAGTCTTCTTATAATATCCAGGTTATGCTCGAGCTCCGGGGCTATGGTCATGATTTTTAGGGCATCTCCGGTGATCTCCAGAACATCCTCCAGGACAGTGGGTGATGGGTCACATATTGAATCAGGCTGGATCATTCCTCTCTTTGTACTGGATATAAAAGGGCCTTCCAAATGGATGCCCAGAAGACTGGCTCCTCCCAGGTGCTTGCCCACCATCCGGGCTGCATTACTGATATGGCAGTTATCACCATTTTTTTTAAACACTGTAGTGGCCAAAAACCCGGTTACCCCAAACCTGGCACAGGTGGATGATATTGTATGAAGAGCCTGCTCGGTTCCATCCAGGACATCTGCTCCACCTGCTCCCTGGATATGCACATCAATAAAGCCGGGAGCAGCGCTGCGATTACTGGCATCGATAATCTCACAATTATCAGGTGCACAATTCATATGGGATACTTTTTTAATTATTCCATTTTCTATGAGGATGTCTGTGGTACTTCTGGTATGAGGATAAGTGATCGGTCGGCAGTTTTTTAAAAGCAGCTTTCTTTTCATCCTGGTCCAATTTTATATATATGCAACCCTCCGGTCAACTGGAAAGCTTGCGTAAAAAGAACTTTTTACCCCCATAAAAAACCTCGACCAGCTTTTTCTGTTGGATCAATCTTTTCACGAAACTCCAGTTTTCTTTTGCCCTGGCGAGATACTCTTCTACAGCATCCTCTCTCATAGGGTGTACAGAGGTAATGCTTAACAGGTCCTGTTCCAGATTTCCTGTATTTGCAAAAGCGTTTCCTTCATAGCCTAACAGATATTCGGTTTTTATTCCTTTTTTGGTAAAGGACTGATAGGCCAGGTGCAGGGTATTTTCCGAAGCGGGATGAACCCATTTTTCAGCAGGTGGCCTGGTAGGGACAGCCAGATAGCTTTTATGCGGCTTTATCCGGGAAATGAGTCCGGCAATACCGTTTATTTCACCAGCTGTATCATTCAACCCCTGTATCATCATAGTTTCAGTGGTAAGTAGCCCTGTAAAACTACTACTGAAACTGGTTATTCCAGCAAGTATATTGTCCAGTTTAAGTCTTCGATGAGCCCTGTCTATTTTTCTCCAGGTTTCATTCATGGTGGAATCTATCTTCAAAGACACCCAATCTGCGTTTAACAGGTCGGCTCTGACATCTTCTTTCCAGAGCAGAGAGGCATTGGTTATCATGGCAACTTTTATCCCGGTGGACTTTAAGCTTTTAATTTCTTTGCCAAGGTTGATGTCCAGAGTAGGCTCCCCATCAGGGACAAAGGTCAGGTAATCAATAGGAGCGTTTTGCTGCCTGGATTGGTGTATTTTTTTCTTAACCCGGGTTATTAGGTTTTCAGGATGGTAGAACCCATCCCTTTTAAACCTTACCTTGATGGTTCGACCAAGCTGGCAGTAAACACAGCAGTATGTGCATATTTTAGGTGGAATATTATTTATTCCCAGACTCTGACCCAGTCTTCTGGATGGGACCGGACCAAAGGCTATAAGGTTTTGTTCAGTATTATCCATGAGGTGCCTTTTAATAAATGATAATGATAATCATTAATTAATAAATTGTTATATTTATTAAAAAATGTCAAAAGCTTTCCCAATTTTAAATAGTTATACAAGCCAAAAATAAACCAGTTGGTTGGAACCAGGAGGCGTACCCAGGCTTTTAAATAAAAAATTGTTAAAAAATACTTGACAATGATAATGGTTATCATTAACATATGTAATAAGCATATGCTCATAATTATAGAAAGGACCATATGCCACGACCATATAAAACCAGGTGGATAAGTTTTAATCCACTTGTTCAGTTCTTTTTACCGCAGCCTGCAGCCCCGGCCCACCTGTACAATCAGGTGATTCTGGGTGTAGACGAGCTGGAAGCACTTAAGCTGGCTGATTTCGATGGACTCAGTCAGGAACAAGCAGCAAGAAAAATGAATATTTCCAGAGCAACTTTTGGCCGGATTATCTCAGGAGCTCGAAACAAGGTGGCAATGGCGCTGGTTTACGGGAAAGGTATTCGCCTGCAGGATGCTGCAGACGGAATGGGTGGTCCTGGAGGTCATTACCGATGGAGGAGAGGGCCTCACAGGCATGGCAAGGGTCCGTGGAGATGAGGATTAAAGCTCTTATTTCAATATCAAGGAGGTGAACGGCTATGCCCAGGGGAGATGGAACAGGGCCCATGGGAATGGGTCCAATGACCGGAAGAGCGGCCGGGTACTGTGCCGGCTATCCTGTTCCGGGATATGCAAACCCATACGGGTTTGGACCCGGGAGAGGGGGACCGGGGGCCTGGCCCCGAGGGTGGTATGGAGGCCCTGGCTGGGCTGCTTACCCTTATTGCCAGGGTTTCTACCCTTATCCTGTACCCTTTGGTAGGGGCCGAGGATTTTATGGATTCGGACGCGGTAGAGGCAGGGGGCGCGGTAGAGGCAGGGGGCGCGGCCGCGGTAGATGGTTTATATGGTAAGTACAATTTTAAAATCAGGAGGATAACAATGCCAGGAGGAGACAGAACAGGGCCCAGAGGAATGGGTCCAATGACCGGCAGGGCAGCTGGATACTGTGCCGGCTACCCGGTGCCCGGGTTTATGAATACCTATGGAGGAAGATTCGGAAGAGGGTTCGGCAGAGGATTTGGAAGGGGCCGGTGGTGGAGATATGCTTATCCGCCTCCATATGCAGCCCCATATGGACCTGCACCTTATCCTGGTCCTTACGGAGCCCCCTACGGGCCTTACCAGGCACCTTACGGAGCTCCCTACCAGGCCCAGTACACTCCGGAGCAGGAAAAAGAGGCGCTTCAGGAACAGGCAAAGGCCATGCAGGAACAGCTGGAGGAAATTCAGAAAAGAATATCCGAGTTGGAATCAGAGGAAAAGAAGGAACAGTAAGAGGCAGTATAAAGCGCTTCATGGGGAAGTTTTTACCGGGTACCTCATCTAGTTCATCGGTGGAGTCTCGGCATAAGTGACTGGGACTCCACCGGTTGCTTGGATATTCATGTATCTGGTGGTTTTCATTAATTAAATGGGTTGAAAACAACTGATATGAGGAATAAATTTTTTTAGGGGGGTATACGTGTAGATATTCTGCTATGAGTATGAAAATTATGTTAATTCCGTGAAATAGTTTTTTGTATTTTGGAGGTGTATAGTATGCCAAGAGGAGACGGAACAGGACCTCCGGGCCAGGGATTCGGTACAGGAAGAGGAAGAGGGGGCGGAGGACGCGGCCGTATGGGAGGAAACCGTCCCGGTGCAGGCCCCTCAGGAAACTGCATCTGTCCACATTGCGGAGCGAAAGTTCCTCATGAAAGGGGGAGGCCCTGTTACGATGTTAGCTGTCCCCAATGCGGCACCAAAATGATGCGGGAGTAAATATGGAGGTTAGGTGTAATAAAGGCGCAGGACCTTGAGCAAATGATAATTTCCCTGAGAGGGGGTTTAACCGATACTGGTCAGCATGGGGGTAAATAACCTGCTTCATTAGGACCAAGAAAACTGAGTATATCATCCTTCTGCACTTCAAAGCTGACATTGTCAATAAAGGTAATGGTATGGTGGTATCCTTATTCCAGGTGTGTGCAGGTGCCTGCATTGTTAAGGAAAAACCGGTTTCCAAACTCCCGTGCCAGCACTGATTCTGCTCCAAAACCGGTACAGTGTGAGACTCCAAGTTTTTCTACGTTCATATCTTTAAGTTCCGCGGCGGTTCGGTCTACCTGCTTCTGTGACGCATTCATCAGGTGGGTCCCCCCTACTACAGCTTTTATTTTTTCATTCCCTGTGATTTTTTTAGCATGAACTATTGTATTTATTATTCCCCGGTGGGCGCAGCCAGAGAGCACTACCAGTCCCTCTCCGGTATCCACCACCAGTGCAAGATCATCATTAACAGGATCAGGTATGGTCTCCTGGTTTGGTTTTACCACCAGTGTTGAGTCGATTTTTTCAAACTCTGTGAGCATCTCAATCTCCCCTGTTGTAGTAATATTCTCAGTAAGCCGCACCGGCGCACTGCTAAGTCGAAAACGAGCCCCCAGACTCTCCAGTTCTTCCCTGCGAAAGGGAACGCCGATGTAGTGCAGCGATTTATCTTTTTTGCGCTTTGAATACTTGGCCTCCCAAATATCAGGGTGCGCTATAACAGTAATTTCCTTCCCTATTATATATAGCAGTTCCCGCAGCCCTCCCGTATGGTCATAGTGGCCGTGGCTGAGGACAATAAAATCAATGCGGGAAAGATCAACTCCCAATGACACTGCATTCCTTGCTGCAGAAACGCCCTGGCCGGTGTCGAACAGCACAGCAGCTTCATCGGTTTCCACCAGAATGCTCAAACCCCATTCACCAAGAATAGCTTTTTTTGGTGCAGTGTTTTCACTCAGAGTGGTAATTTTTACATGCATGACAGCAGTCTCCTTTATTGTTCAGCACAATCTAAAAGAAGCCTTTTGAATCGAGCTAGCGATACTTTGTGGGTCTGGATAGGTATTCCCATCCAGTCGGAAAAATCGAGAATTTTTTCAGGGTGGTTTTCAGAGTAACCTTCCCAAAAGTTAATGCCGTCCAGCAGAATAGCCCCGCCTGTATGGTGGGGGAAGTTTTCGTTTGCTTTTCCTTTGTCCCAGTCCTGGAATACGTAGTTCCGGTACACAATCCATCCCGGCGTAAGCCAGAAAACATTTTCTCCTTTGCTTATTTCAACTCTTTCTTCAGCACCTGCCAGCATATCCACACAATGGGTGGCATTTATTCTGGTAATTCCTTTTCCTTTTTCCTCTATGATCTGGTCGATGGTCCTGGCAGGGTTTGATGCATTCAGGTAGCAGAACTTGCCCCCGTAGACAACTATAATTTTACCTGAGAATTGCCTGGCAGTATCTATTTTTTCTACCAGCTGGCTCTCCAGCTCCTGCGGAACTTCATGTCTGCCTGGTTTGGTAAATAAAATCTTTTTTGCATCCAGGAAACCGGTCTTTTTCAGGTAATTTATTTCAAGATTCATGGTTCCACACCCTATGATGGAATAATCCTGGAAGGAAATTTTATTTTTCTGCGGCATACTGAATCCTTTAAAGATAATGGTTGTCATTATCATATTAATACGATTCAGTTGTTATAGCAAATGATTTAATTAAATAAAAAAATCAAAAAAATTATAAATTAAATGTTGCACAATTTGTCCTTATATGGTATTATTTGCGAAAATGAAAACCATTATCTATTACAATTTTTGCAATTTTAATTCCTTCAGTGTGGTTTGCTATGTCTGAAAATGATTATCAGAAAAAACATGCCATAAGGAGTTTTTTGTACCTGTTCATATTTCTTATAATAATATGGCTTGCGCTTACATCAAGTTTCCACTGGCAGGAGATAACTGCAGGTATTGTAATTAGCCTTGTTTTGTCATTCATATTAAGTAAGACCTATCTCAAGCTTGGATTACCACCTCTCAACATCAAAAGAATAGCAGTTTTTGTGGTGTACATACTGGTACTGTTCAGAGAGATAATTATTGCAAATGTGGATGTAGCATACAGGGTCATTCATCCCAAAATGCCTATAAAACCGGGAGTGGTAGTGATAAAAACCGCTCTGAAGCAAGATATTGCCAAAATGATACTGGCAAACTCTATTACCTTAACTCCGGGTACATTTACCCTGGATATTGTGGATGATACCCTTCTCATACACTGGATAAATGTCAAAACAGAAAACACGGAGCAGGCAACCAGCATGATCGGTGAACGGTTCGAGAAATATTTACGGATACTATTTGCAGATACCAAGCAAGGAAAATAAGATACAATGAATGGAATTGTAACAATTTTTTTGGCTGTTATAGGGGCAGGTATTTTTCTCTGCTTTTTGCGAATGCTAATAGGACCTACTGCTTCTGACAGGGCGGTTGCGGTAGATACCATTACCACCACTGTGGTGGCGTTACTGGTGCTTTTGGGTTTTATCTTTCAGAGATATGTGTACCTTGATGTTTCACTGGTATATTCGTTGCTTTCTTTTGTAGGGCTGGTTGCCCTGGCCAGATTTCTGGAAAGGGGAGTGTAGATGAGTTTGCACGGGGCTATAGTAACCGGTGTAGGTATTGCCTTTCTGTTTTTTGGAAGCCTGGGGGTGCTCAGGTTACCGGATGTGTATAACCGGGTCCAGGCAGGAACCAAGTGTACTACTCTGGGTGCATTTCTTACCATTATTGGTGTGGGAATAATGCAGCCAGACTGGTTCTGGAAAACCCTGCTTATTGCGGTTTTTATCCTGATCACAAACCCCATCTCCAGTCATGCTATAGCCAGGGCCTCACGGAAGATTGGAGTTGCGTTAACTAAAAGAAGTATTGTGGACAAGACCAAAGAATTCGAAGGGTACAGGAAAAAAGCATGATTTTTATGGTTTTCTTTTTAATAGTGGTGATGCTCGCAGCAGCAATTGCAGCTGCAGTGTTTAAAGACCTGATGAGTGCAGTTATTGCTTCCTGCCTGGTCAGCCTGATAGCATCGGTGCTTTTTTTCTTCCTCCAGGCACCTGATGTGGCCATGGCGGAAGCAGCTATTGGAGCAGCTCTGGTGACAGCCATCTTCGTCATCGCTATAAGAAGAACAAAAAGGTACGAAGAATGAGAAGCATAATCAGCATCATCTTACTGGCAATAATTGCTCTGGGCATTACTCTATCTCTGGTAGATATTCCATTTGGCATGCCCAAAACAAAAGTAGGCACTCACTATATCAAGAGAGGAAAAGAAGAGACAGGTGCTGTAAATATCGTTACTTCTGTGGTAGTGAATTACCGGGGTTTTGATACCCTGGGTGAGGTTACGGTGCTTTTCATCGCAGCTGTGGGCCTGAGTGCTGTTCTGGCCACCCGGAAGAAAATGGCCAGAAAAGAAGTAGAACCATCAAGCCTGATTCTCAACACCGGCTGCCGTTTTTTGTTTCCTTTGATTCTGTTATTTGGCGCATACATCTTTATCCATGGCCACCTCACTCCTGGAGGAGGATTCCAGGGGGGAGCGATTATTGCTTCTGCGTACCTGCTGATTTATCTGGGCTGCCGTGGGAGAAGGATATCCACACAGAGGAGCACGTCAACGGAGTCCTTCAGTGGACTGGTTTTTGTGGTGGCAGGATTGATCGGGCTGGCTGTAGGAGGGCACTATTTTTTGTCCAATTATTTACCCAAAGGTGTTCTTTTTTCTCTACTAAGTGCAGGTATTATCCCGGTGATTTATATTGCCATCGGGTTTAAAGTTGGATCAGACCTGGCAGGCATTATTGATAAGCTGATAGAGGAAAGTGAATGAACTTCTTACAGAGCTATATGTATTATATAGGGGCTTTTGGACTCATATTTATTGGTATTTATATTGTGCTGGTCAAGCGCAATCTTATCAAGGTAATTATCGGCCTGAGCATTCTTGATACAGGCATAAACCTGTTCCTTATTTCCATTGGATATATCAGTCAGGGAACTGCTCCGATTTTTGAAAAAATCGATATAGAGATTTCCCGGATGGTAGATCCGGTACCTCAGGCACTGGTGCTGACTGCTATTGTCATAGGAGTGGCTGTACTGGCTTTAGCTCTTTCTCTGGCCATCAGATTATATCAACATTTCGGGACCCTCAATCTTCGCAAAATAAAGGACCAAAGATGGTAAATCCTGTACTCCTTATTGCAGTTCCTCTGGGTCTGTCCTTTGCCATACCCCTGTTCGGGTTTGTTTCAAAAAGAATAGAAAAGTACATTCCTGTGGCCGGGCTTATTTTTAACCTGGTGCTTTGCTTTCTGCTTATTCCCAGAGTACTACAACAGCCCATTATTGTGTTTATAGGTGGCTTTCGCCCGCCTTTCTGCATCAACCTGGTAGCAGGTCCGGTTGGGATTTTGTTTTCTACCCTTATTGCCCTGGTGGGACTTCTGGTCTCCATCTATGCCCTTAAGTACATAAAAGAAGGTGCGAAGCAGCTGTATCACATCCTCTATTTGCTGCTGTTGACCGGAGCAACAGGTGTGGTGCTCACCGGCGATATATTCAACCTTTTTGTGTTCTATGAGATCCTCTGTATTTCCTCCTACGCACTGGTAGCGTACCTGGGAGACAGGGCAGGAATTGAATCAGCTGTAAAATATCTCATTCAGGGGGCTGTAGGGTCCAGCCTTATACTGGTAGGAGTGGGCCTGCTTTACGCTCTTTTCGGCACACTTAACATGGCCGATATCGCCCGTAATATTAATTCAGTGAGTGCCATGTCGGTATTCGTGCCACTGGTTTTACTGATCACCGGGCTGGGAGTAGAAGCAGCCATATTCCCGTTGAACGCATGGCTTCCTGATGCTCACTCTTCTGCCCCCTCGTCCATCAGTGCAATTCTATCCGGAATAGCCATAAAGGTGGGTATTTATGCTGTAGCAAGGGTGATATTTACCATATTTGGCGCTTCCAGCATTCTCCATTTCCTGGTATTTTTAGGGCTTGTAACTCTTCTGGTGGGAGAGGTATCCGCATTCAGCCAGAACAATATCAAAAGGATGCTGGCTTACTCCAGCATAGGTCAGATTGGACTAATCGTTTTTGCCCTGGGAATGGGTTTTTCTCAGGGGGTAACCGGGGGGCTGTTTCAGCTTATTTCCCACGCTTTGAGCAAGGCACTGCTTTTCCTGGCAGTGGGATACATGATTTATCGTGCAGGTTCCATGGATATATCAAACCTGGAGGGGATGGGTAAACGAATGCCCCTTACTTCGCTGGCTTTTACCATTGGTGCGTTTTCACTGGTGGGGCTGCCGCCCTTTATTGGGTTTCCCAGCAAGTTTCTTATCATAATGGCTGCACTTTCCACACAACAGGTTTTGTTTACTGTGCTTATCGCAGTGGTGTTGCTGGGTACGGTAATCGAAGGGGCCTATTTTTTCAGGGTGGTACAGGTTTTGTATTTCAAGGGAGAGCACACTGCCCTGCAGAAGCAGGAAGCACCGGTGCTTGCGTTGGTCCCTATATTTATCTTAATAATTCTGATAATAACTGCAGGAGTATATCCCCGGCCGGTAACCGGTATTTTGAACTCGGCTTCTTCGGAGCTGTTGAACAGGATTGAATACATCAGGAGTGTTCTGGGATGAAACTAGAGTTTTTATTAATAATGGCCTTCGGCGGAGCATTTTTTACTTATTTGGTAGGGAAAATCTCTGCACGGGCACGCAACTTCTTTGCCGTTGTTATTTCCTGCGGGTTAACAGCCGCTATTGCCTTCCTTTACGGTGCAGGACTGGAAAAAACCTTTTATCTGGGATTTTTGGACCTTCCACTACTGCTGCGCCTGAACATGCTGTCATGGTTTTTTGCTGTTACCATAGCTGGCGTGGGGGCGCTGTCTATCATTTTTTCTTTAAGCTATATTCGGGGGAAAGAAAGGACCGATTTCTATTACCTGATGATGATGCTGGTAAATGCAGGGATGCTGGGGATCGTTCTGAGCGGTGATCTGGTCTCTTTTTATATCTTCTGGGAGATAATGTCCTGGAGTGCATTCCTTCTCATAAGCTACAACCGGGGGCCTGCTCTTGCTGCAGGAATGAAGTATATCATTATGTCTGTGGTTGGTTCGGTGGGTATGCTCATCGGTATATTATCACTGTATGCCAGCTATGAAACGCTGGTCATCTCGGAGCTTTCTGTTCATATAGCTTCTGCTTCTCCCGGTTATGTTTTATTCCTTTTGCTCCTCTTTTTTGGTGCCTTTGGAATAAAGAATGCAGTGTGGCCATTTCATACCTGGCTCCCGCCGGCCCATTCAGAGGCGCCATCTCCTTTCTCAGCTGTGCTTTCAGGAATCCTGGTTAGAATGGGTATGTACGGGTTTCTTATTATATTTTACGGCATAGTAGGGTTAAAACTTTTCATGGGCCTGGGAAAGGGTATATACAGCTTTCATCACATTCTTGCCTGGATAGGAGCTATTAACATAGTAATCCCCACCTTTATTGCCATGCTTCAGAACGACTCCAAGAGATTACTGGCATGGCATGGCGTTGGACAGGGGGGATATATGGTACTGGGAACAGTGCTTGGAACCAACCTGGGATTGGCTGGTGGAACGTTTCATATTGTTAATCATACCTCGTACATAGCTCTTCTTTTCCTGGTAGTGGGTGCGGTAGAATACAGGACCAGGGGAGTTAGAGATTTAAACTCATTGGGTGGTCTTATTAAAAAAATGCCTGTCACGTTTATAGGAGCGCTGATAGGAGCGTGTGGATTAATCGGTGTTCCCTTAACCAATGGATTTGTTTCCAAGTGGTTAATTTATAAGACATTAATCCTTGGGGGTCACCCTTTACTGGCCTTTGCTGCGCTTATTGGAACCTGGGGAACTATTCTTTCCCTTTACAAATTTTTACACAATATGTTCCTGGGTCAGCTTCCTGAAAAGTATAAGAACATAGAAGAAGCACCATTTAGCATGCAGTTCCCCATAATAGTATTCAGCATGGTAATTATCCTGTTTGGTATTCTTCCCGGCATCCCTCTCAAGGTCATCAATGCCATTGGGACTTCCTTTGGTTTCGAAAGCTTAAACGTGGTCATATGGGGAATTGCATCAGAAACAGGTACATTGAATACCATAAATATCTTTGCTGCTATTATAGGGGCCTGTATTATTGTCTGGCTCATTGCCAGGCCGGGGAAAAAGGCCCCTGGTGTTGACCAGTACGACAGCTATGCTGCCGGAGCAGCAGTCCCTGCTGACCGGTACCACTATACGGTTGATTTCTACAATCCTCTGTACCGGATGATAAACCCTTACTTGAGGGATTTTGTGGATGAGTTCTACATGAAGCTGGCAGCATGGACCCGGAGACTGTGCAATGGAGTGCGGCGGGTGTATGCTGGTGATGTAGGATACTATGCAATATACATAATACTTTTTCTGGCACTGCTCATCTTTGTGCAGGTAACATGGAGTATATGGTAATGAATATTATCGAGATAATTGTGTCTCCCATTATTGCTTTTGCGGTGGGGATGTTTTTTCTGGGGCTGTCAAGAAAGATAATGGCCCGAATCCACTGGCGCTACGGACCTCCCCTTACCCAGCCCCTTATTGATGTAATTAAGCTTTTTACCCAGAGAGGTGCAACTCATGGATCTATTTTCAACCTGGGCATAATTCTCTCTTTGGGCGGCTCTATAGCAGTGATACTGTTTATTCCATTGGGCCAGATTACACCATTAAGCGGCTCAGGGGGAATGCTGGTAATACTTTACCTGATGCTTCTGGGACCCCTGGGGATAGCACTGAGCGGTGGTGAAGCAGCAAATCCAAACACCAGTATCGGGATATCACGTAAACTCATCCTGGCACTTGGCTACGAGGTGCCTCTGCTGTTTATTCTCCTGTCTGTTATGACTCACTACCAGACAATATCAATAGTGAATATAGTAGGGGAGCAGAGGAGTACATCCTGGTCGTTATTTTCTTTTCCTTTAGTGATTTCAGGGGCAGCGTACCTGCTTATTCTGCCGGCTGTACTTGGGATGAGGCCCTTTGAGCTGGTACAGGCTCCCCAGGAAATCTCATCAGGTCCCATGGTGGAATATGGAGGAAAATTTTTGGGACTTTCAAAAATACAGCATGCCTTCAGTTTGTTTATAGGAATAGCCCTTTTCGTAGACCTGTTTTTAGGCGGTGCAGGTAACCCGGCGGTTTTTTTTCTTAAAATGCTGGTAGTGTTTGTAGTAGTGCTTTTTATAAATGCAGCCTATCCCCGGCTGAGGATAGAACAGGCTGTTGCATACCTTTGGAAATGGCCGACACTGGTGGCTTTTGCAGGATTAATTGCAGTTTTGATAATCAGGTGAGGAGCTATGGATAGAAACAAGCTTATAAAATGGTTCAAAGAACCGGCCAAGATGGGCCATAAGTATTCACTTTACGTGGTCTACTTCTGCACCGGGTGCGGGATTATAGAGGTACCTCCTTCCATAACATCGCGGTGGGATGCAGAGCGGTTCGGGGTGATACCTGTGGCAACCCCCAGGCAGGCAAATCTGTTTCTGATTACCGGCTACGTTTCTGTAAAAACCCTGAAAGCTATAATAAGGACGTACGACCAGATGCCGGAGCCAAAATATACTGTTGGTTTCGGTTCCTGTCCCATAAACGGCGGCATGTACTGGGACTCGTACAATACTATTAAACATCTGGACAAGTATATTCCAATTGATGGATGGATTGCCGGGTGCATGCCCAGGCCAGAGGCCATATTTGTTGCAGTAACCCATCTCTGGACGTTAATTGATAAGGACATGGCGGATGGGTATAAAAAATACAGACACAACTACCAGTATTATCGTGCCAACCAGGAGAAAGTTCTGGGGAAGCTGGAATGGCCTCCATTATTCCCAGCAGGTGATAAACATGAACAACTCGTTAAAGAAAAATCTTGAATCTTCCTTTCCAGAAGTAAAGGTAAGTATTCCTGAAGAAAAAAGGCTGGTTATAACCGCAGAAAAAGAATCAGTTGAGTCCATTCTGAGGTTTCTTAAAGATAAGAGCTACCAGCACCTGGCCCTGGTATCATGTGTGGACTGGATTGAACAAATGGAGTTTGAGCTGGTTTATATTCTCTCTGCTTATATGCATACTGATGACGAGTATACGGATAGAGAGAAAACCAACATCATACTGAAGACCAGAATTTCCAGGGAAGACCCGGAATTCTACACTATAATTCCTGTATTTGAAAACGCTGAGCCCTACGAACGGGAGCTTCACGAACTTTTCGGAATACACTTCCAGGGCCACCCCAGGCAGAGGCACCTTTTACTGGAACGTGACTACCCAATACCACCTTTTAGAAAAGATTTTGATACCAGGGAATATGTACAAAAAGTTTTTGATTCTATTCCCTTTGTTGAAGATAGGGCTGGAGAAAAATGAGAGAACTTGAGCTTTACTTTGGACCGCAGCACATGGGCATGGTAGGAAATTTCAGCATCACCCTGAAGGTAGAGGGTGACCGGATTTTAGAGGCAACCTCCAACCCCGGATACCTTCACCGGGGCTTTGAGAAGCTCATGGAATTACGGAAGTGGATACAGAACTTCCCCATGGTGTGCAGAATAAACGTGGTGGAGCCGGATTCCATGGAAATGGTATACTCCATGGCAGTGGAGAAACTGGCAGGTATTGAAGTCCCGGAAAGGGCGGAATATATCAGGAGCATTTACCTGGAGCTTTCACGGGTTGCATCCCATCTGTTCGGGCTGTGGGCCTACGCCAATATGCTGGGGTTTGATACTGTAGCCCAGTGGGCCATGTATCACCGGGACCTTGTTCTGGACCTTTTCGAAGAACTCACCGGAGGAAGAGTCTACCACATATACATATGGCCGGGTGGTGTAAGGAGGGATTTCCCGGAAGGTTTCAAGGACAAGATTGTCAACACCCTACATTCCATAGGTGGATGTGTACCTGATTATGATGCCACATTCTTTAATAACCGAATATTTTATCAGAGGTCCAGGGGAATTGGAAAGGTAGACAGAGAAGAGGCACAACGAATGGGGGCTACCGGCCAGATAATACGGGCTACCGGGATGAAGTACGATATACGAAAAGTTGAACCCTATGCTGCCTATGACAAGGTGCCCTGGGAAGTTCCCACCAGGGAAGATGGCGATGCATATTCCAGGATATGGGTGGTTCGGGACGAGATGATCGAAAGCGTTCACATGATATTCAAGCTTCTGGATGCAATGCCGGAGGGTGAGGTATACAACCGGGTCCCCAACCCGTTCAAATGGAACATACCCGAGGGAGAAGCATACGTGAGGTGTGAGTCTTCGCGCGGGGAGCTGGGGCTTTACCTGGTGAGCAGCGGTGAAGACAGACCCTACCGGGTGCATTTTAGAACCCCTTCCTATCCACACGGGTTGACTGTGCTGGAAAAAGCTTTGCAAAATGCAAGTATAGCTGATGTGGGCAATACCATGATCAGTTTATACATAGTAGCGCCTGAAATTGACAGGTAAGATGTTGAACAAGCAGAGTTATTGGGGGTTGATATACTAAAAGCCTGGCGTCTTTTCGGCAGCTGAGTACCATCACATCACTTAACCGGAGGTTACTTAGAAGCTGTGGTACACCGCCCAGGGCGGCTTAGAATCAAGAAGTAACTTTAGGGAAGTTACTTAATAGCTGGGGTC
>JBMCUI010000027.1:0-14286 GCA_048622675.1 Spirochaetota bacterium
GGAGCGAAGCTTGCCTATCCTCTCCAGCATTCCTGACAGAGCCCCTGAGCCATGGAAAAACTGGGGATACAGTATCTCTCTGATTCCATTATCATCTATTTCTATCAGCAGGTTGTCCTCAATATCCGAACCCCGAAAGCAGCTGGACAGAAACTCCCCTGTAGAAATATCCATTGATGCACATGCAAGAAAAACCTCCCATTTCCCCTCCCCCCCGTACAGCGCAGCCACACAATTGTTGCTTTCACCGGTTAGAAAATCGGGATTGGTAATAATACCGGGAGAAAGAACCTCCACCACTTCCCTTTTTACAATGCCTTTTGAAACTGCAGGGTCTTCTTTCTGCTCGCAGATGGCTATTTTTTGACCGTGGTCCAGAAGCTTTGCAATATACGAATTAGAGGCATGGAAGGGAAACCCGCACATGGGCACTCCATTGCGTTTGGTCAGGGAGATGTTCAATATCCGGGAAGCTGCTGCTGCATCCTTTTCGAACATCTCATAAAAATCACCCAGGCGGAATAGAAGTATAGAGTCGGGGTATTGCCTCTTTATACTATGATACTGCCTCATCATGGGGGTGTTCTGGTTTAAGGCAGTTTGAGAGGTGCTGTTTTCTTTCAATTTTTACCCCTGGCCATAAATACGAAACTAATTCTCAATGCTCAGTCGCTTTTTATCACATAACCGGGGTAGCCCATGCTGTTTAATCTGCTGCTGGCCTTTTGTGCCTCCTGCTCTGTGGCAAAACCACCTGCCCTCACCCTGTAAACTTCCGTTGAGTTCACTACTGCAGAGGTCAAAAAAGCCTCAAAACCCTTCTCCAATAACTTCTGTACAAGCTGCTGTGCGTTTTCTTTTTTAGTAAATGAGCCCACCTGCACCTGATAAGCACCTCCTGCAGGTGCATACGGCCCTCCTTCAGGCTGAAGTTCAACCTGGTAGTCTCCCGGTAGATAGCTTCCCCTCAGTACTGACGGATCATTTATTAAGCCTACCTCTACACTTTTTTCTTCACCAAGTTTCTGAAGAAATTTTTCAGCATCAGGATAGAAGATGGACTGCGGGTAATTTCGGGTGAGCAGGGAAAAACAATACTTTGCCCTGGGTTTTTCTTCGGTTTGGTAATAAAGCCTGGCCAGCAGAAAAAGGGCCTCCTGTGCAATAACCGGAACATCCGCCGAGCCTACCAGACGTTTTAAAATCTCTTTCGCTTCTGTAACCTTTTCAAGAACGATCAGTGCCCTGGAAAGCTCCAGGTAATTTTTTAATATAGAACATTCTGCTCCCATGGAAGCCTGTTCCGATGTGAGCTCCTTTAATGCCCGGATATAGGAGTCAACCGCTTCTGAGTAATTTTTCCTGTGAAGGGAAATTATTCCCAGAAAGGTATACACATAAGCAGTAAATACCTGCTGGGAGTCTTTTTCAGTTTCTATTATCTGCTCCAGGTATTGCTTAGCAGCCCCATACTCCTCTGCAATGAACAGCCTCCTGGCAAGCTCAAACTTTACTGCATTTATCAACGGGAAGGAAGGATACTCCTTGATTATTTCCTTCAAGCACTGCACCGATGAGTCCATATCCGGGACCACATAACTCTGCTTGAACCTGATATAGGGCGCGGCAGCAGTACCACGGGACCTCCGGTAGGCCAGATAGTAGCATCGTGAGGCCTGTGGGTAATTTCCGCTTTCAGTGTAGTTTTCCGCCCTGTTCAGAAGGCTCGAGACCCTGGGGGTGTCGGGGATTACATAATTATCACCTGCCGGGAAATAACTTTCCACTATCTCCCGGGGCAGGAGAAAGTAAGAGGAAGAGCACTCAGTCCGGGAGGGGCGGTCTGCAGATTCTTTCTGCTGATTTTCCCCATATGCACTGCAGTATATAAGACTTATAGAAAGAACTACAAAAATAAAACGGTAGGCACCACGAGCCTTTTTATTATTACTGATGAAAAATATCTTTACTTTCAGCAGCATCCCGGATTGCCTCATATAGCCTGCTTCCTGAAATACTCCCTTTCTGATGGTGCTATTTGCTTTCCTTTAAGGGTGTTGCCAGATATCCCATTTATGTAGGCCTGTATAAAGCTTCCAATCGGCGCCCTGGTTTCTACCACTACCATTTTACCTTGTTCGGTTTTACATAAATACTCAAGGCTGCTCTTTTTACTCTTTCTTTCCACCAACACCCACCGCCGGCTGCCTATTAGTTCTTTATTTTTCTGCACCGAAATATTTCTCTGTACTTTAACCAGCCTGTCAAGTCTCTGTCTGGCCTCGGAGGGGTCAGGTTTATGTTCCATCCGTGAGGATCTGGTGAAAGGCCTGTCGTAATACCGGTAAGTAAATGCATCGTCAAATCTGACCCTTCTGACCAGGTTCATGGTCTGTTCAAAATCATTCAAAGCTTCGCCGGGAAATCCCACCATGATATCCGTAGTAATAGAAGCTTCTGGCATATACTCCCTTATTGCATCCACTATACCCAGGTAGTGGGCTGTGGAGTACCTTCTATTCATACCTGAAAGCATCCGATCGGACCCGCTCTGTACCGGAAGATGAAACTGCCTGCACACTTTTTCCAGAGAGGCAATTCTTTTTACCGTCTCCCGGTCAAAGTCTTTGGGATGTGATGTTAAAAACCTGATCCAGGAAATACCAGTAATTTGGTTAATTCTTTCAAGAAGTTCAATAAAAGACAGATCCCCGCTGTCACTGCCGTAGGCATTCACATTCTGCCCCAGAAGGGTCACTTCTTTTACCCCCCTGGAAGCAAGTCTTGAAATTTCTTCAATTACTTCCCCACTGGGCTTACTTTTCTCAGGACCTCTGAGAAAAGGGACAATGCAGTAGGCACAGAAGTTGCTGCATCCGTTTATGATGTTCACCCAGGCCCTGTGCCCCTCTGCTCTTTGTTCCTTGAATGGAGAAAAGCTGAAGTCTTCCATATTTGCAGCAACCACCGGAGAGCCGCTGCAGATGCTCTGATTGACAAACACGGGTATATCCGTATAACGGTAGGTTCCAGCAACAACATTAATCTCAGGAAAATCCCCCAGAATACCAGCAGATTTCTGCTGGGCCAGACATCCTGCCAGTACAATTATCTTGTCAGGGTACTTTTTCTTCAAAGAACGGTAGTAGCCGAGCCTGCCCATTATTCGCTGCTCTGCATGGGGCCTTACCGAGCAGGTATTCAGTACTATCACACTGGCCTCTTCTTCAGTTGACGCCTTTTCATAGCCCATATTCTCAAATGAAAGTGCAATATCAATAGAATCGGACTTGTTCATTTCACATCCGTATGTTTCTATATAGTATTTGTTAATGGACTTATGCATTTTTAAAAACACCCGCCTCTTTCTTTTTTAGACTGACGGTTTCATTGAAAAAATAACATATTTTTTCACAACTGGCAGGAATAAACTAAATTCTTCCGCTCAATAACTGTCAGTTGACTTTACCATCAATACCTGATTACATTGATTTCTTTCATATAATATGCCAACAATAATATCAAAAAATTGTTAAGAAAAGATCAATACATCGGTATATAAGGTTTTTTAAACACCAGTCAACGCACTGTCAGACGGTTAAATTGCCTGGCCGGGATGTATTTCTATTTTTATAATCGCTACCGGCTATAGTTAACACTCATGCCAAACTCCAGAACTTTAAAATCGTTATTCCTCCCCCATGCAGCGCTCATTGCTACAGTGCTGTTCTGGGGAATGTCCTTCAGCAGTTCCAAGGTGGTATTGAATACAGGATTTCCTCCCTTGAGCTTAGCATTTATCCGTTTTCTGCTGGCCTCAATGCATCTGTTTCCGGTACTAAAAATGAGAGAGCCGGAAACGAAAATTACCAGAAAAACCCTGCTGCCGTTGATGCTGAGCGGTCTGTTTGGGGTGACTGTATACTTTTTTTTCGAAAACACCGGGATCAAGTATACCACAGCCTCAAGTGCAGCGCTTATTATCGGCTCCATCCCCATTTTCACCATTGGAGCAGACTACCTCCTGTACAGGCAGTCCGTGGAATGGTACAGGATAGGTGGTGTTTTTATCTCCCTGGCAGGAGTGTACCTGCTCATAGGCAATCCAGGTGGGGTTCCGCTTCGCCCCGGCATGCTTTTGGGAAACCTTCTGATGCTTGGTGCCTGCCTTTCCTGGGTTGCCTATATCCAGTTCTCAAGAAACCTGAAAACGGACTTCTCCGGTATCTCTCTGACCACCTACCAGGTGATGTTCGGCACTGTTTTTCTTCTGCCCCTGGCACTGGCAGAACACCGCTCCTGGATAATGGTGGGACCAAAAATATGGTTGAATATTTTCTACCTGGGGATATTCTGCTCTGCAGTATGCTACTTTCTCTACCTGTATGCCCTGGCCAGACTGGAGACCATCGTGGTATCCAGCTACATCAACGTAATCCCGGTAGCGGGGGCTGCAGGAGGGGTGGTGCTGCTGGGAGAAAATCTCACCCCTGTCCAGCTGCTGGGAGGGGCTGTGGTAATCACAGGAGTATTAATAGTAAACCTGAAATATATCAGACAATAACTACTACTGTATTGAAACAATGATCATTTGATATTAATTTTTCTTACATGATCTGGGTTATGTATGGCTCACATATAGAAGATATGGTGCGCAGGCTGGTGGAAGCAGCGGACCCGTTTGGAGGTCTGTCTGCAGGGGCACAGGTGGTAATCAAACCAAATCTGGTGATATCCCGAAGCAGGTGGGAAGGGGTGAACACTCACCCTCAGGTGGTGGAAACGCTGATACAGCTTCTTAAAGAAAAGGGTATCGGCAGCATTACTGTTGCTGACGGAAGCGGGATGGGGCATTCCGCGACAAAGGCATTTGAGGTATGCGGTTATTCCCGGGTTGCACAAAAGTATGGGGTGGAGCTTGTAGATCTTGAAAAAGACAAATTCATCACCAGAAAACCCTCTATAAAGGGTCCCTTTTCATCCCTGTATATAGCAAAAACAGTGGCACGCTCTGATTTTCTTATTAATGTTCCTGTAATGAAAGCCCATGGCCAGACCAAAATTACCTGCAGCCTGAAGAACCTCAAGGGAGTTATGCCCCGCAGCATGAAAACCAGTTTCCATGGAAAAGACCTGCACATGGCAATTGCTCAGCTTAACAGTGTAGTGAGCGCTGATTTCATTCTCGTAGACGGAATATACGGAGACCTGACCAGTGAGACCGGAGGAACTCCAGTGGCTATCAATACCATGCTTGCGGGCTACCATCCCCTGGAAGTAGACGCTTTCGTTGCTCGCAGACTGGGGTTTGCACCTTTTGATATACTCCATATCCGTCATTTTGCCGGGGCTGCGGGTGCAGAAGAATCCTCCTTGTCCACCGGGGTACAGTATCTGAACAGGCCTGTCCGTCAACAGAAACTCAGGGTGGATACCAATCAATTTCGCCGGTACAGGTGCAGGGTAACTTCCCAGGGAGCCTGCTGCACCTGCCAGGGCAACCTTATGTTTGCTCTGGAGCGCCTCAGTAAAAGCCGTTCAC
This sequence comes from Spirochaetota bacterium, assembly GCA_048622675.1. GTDB lineage: Bacteria > Spirochaetota > B62-G9 > B62-G9 > DRHN01 > JBMCUI01. The sequence goes on from JBMCUI010000027.1 coordinate 5,543, forward strand.
TATCATCCAGCCAGCATTTTGCAATAGGCCAGAAGGTCAATGTGGAACACACAAACCATGAAACTATCATCTGTGTGGGTGAGTGTGCCGCAAAAAGGCTGAAAGGCACCACCATGGTTTATGGATGTCCTCCCTCCAGCCGCGATATTGTTGAAGCTGTGCTGGGTTGAATAGAAGGAAAATTAGGTGGAATTTATCTGCGACTTCCATATTCACTCGCATTTCTCTGTGGCCACCAGCAGGGACCTGATACCAGAACACCTGGATTTCTGGGCAGGACTGAAAGGACTACAGGTGGTAGGAACAGGGGATTTTACTCATCCTGGATGGCTCTCTGAGCTGAAGCAAAAACTCGAACCAGCTGAAGATGGGCTTTACCGGCTGAAAAAAGAATACCGGACCGATTTCAGATCACCGTCCCCAATCCCCGGGTCAGAGGTTCGTTTTATTCTTACCGCAGAAATCAGCAACATCTATAAAAAATACGGCAAAGTGCGAAAGGTCCACAATCTGATATTCGCTCCTGATTTCCACACTGCAGAAGTGATACAGAACTGTTTATCGGAGATAGGAAACATCACATCTGACGGCAGGCCCATCCTGGGCCTGGATTCCAGGGACCTGCTGGAGATAGTACTGGAATGCTCCGAAAGGTGCTTCCTGGTCCCCTCCCACATATGGACACCCTGGTTTTCCGCACTGGGAGCAAAGTCGGGCTTCGACTCTATTGAAGAATGCTACGGGGAGCTTTCCACGCACATCCATGCAGTAGAAACAGGTCTGTCTTCCGATCCTCCCATGAACTGGATCTGCAGCGGGCTGGACCGTTATACGCTGATTTCCAACTCGGACGCACATTCACCTCAGAAACTGGGCAGAGAAGCAAACCTCTTTGACACTGAGGTATCCTATGAGTGTATCATTAACGCCATGAAAACCGAACACCGGCGATTTCTGGGGACCATAGAGTTTTTCCCCCAGGAAGGCAAATACCATTACGACGGGCACAGGAGGTGCGGAGTACGCATGGACCCCCTGGAGTCATTGCAAAAGGGAGGGGTGTGTCCGGTATGCAATAAACCGCTGACCCAGGGAGTACTGGGCCGGGCAGCACAGCTGGCTGACCGGCACTCCCCCGCCGAAAGACAGAACCGTGCTCCTTTTTACTCCCTGATCCCTCTGAAAGAAATTCTTTCTGAGATTACCGGCGTCGGACCCGGCTCCAAAAAAGTGCAGAACCTGTACAGTTCACTGATACAGAAAGCAGGACCTGAAGTGGATATTCTCCTCAGGATGCCGCCGGAAGACCTGAAGCGGTACGGAGGAGAAGAACTGGCAGAAGGTATAAGGAGAATGAGGGCCAGGGAGGTAGCCATTGAGCAGGGCTTTGACGGAGAGTATGGTAAGATACGTGTATTTGGACCCGGTAAAAAGGAGGGCCTTCTTTCCGAAGAAAACCTTTTTGGATTATCCGGCAAGGTTTCCACAGCATGCAAAAAAATTGGGTTCATTGATTTTGATCTCCGGCAGTACCATAAATTAAAAAGCTCCAGGGCCGCAAAACCACCCCTTCCCCTGTTCTCCTCCTCCAGAACGGAGGGGTCCCTTTTTTCGGGTCTTAACTCTGAACAGCAGAAAGCAGCCTGCCACTCGAGGGGGCCTGCTCTGATCATTGCAGGTCCAGGTACTGGAAAAACCCGGGTTTTTGCCTGCATGGCTGCCCATCTCTTGTATACAGGCATCCCTCCTTCGGAAATACGTGCTGTTACCTTTACCAACAGGGCGGCACAAGAAATGAAAGAGCGCCTGAAAACCATACAGGAAAATACTGCATTATTGCATCAGGTGGATATCTCCACCTTTCACGCTGCAGGAATGTCCATACTTCAGCACCACCTGCATAAAACCGGGCGCAGGGAGGGGTTTTACATTTTAGATGAGAATGACAGGACGCAGGTACTCTCACACCTGCTGGGAGAAAAGCAGGCAGCGAAAATAACCGGCCCCTGCATAACCAGTATAAAGCAGGCTGCAGATGAAGAAGCCCCCGGAAACAATTCTCAGACTGCAGAAAATTTCAGGAAATATCAGGAGTTTCTGGTAAAGAACAACGCTTTTGACTTCGATGACCTGGTGTACCTGCCGGTAATTCTTTTCAGGCACTACCCGGAGGTGTTAAACCTGTACAGGAAACGCTACCGGTGGATGCTGGTCGATGAGTTCCAGGATATCAATAATGCCCAGTACAAGCTCATAAGAATGCTTATGCCCCATCCCTGCTCCAATATTTGCGCTATAGGAGACCCGGACCAGTCTATATACGGATTTCGCGGTGCCAGTGCTGATTTCATGAAAAGGTTCCTTCATGACTATCCAGAGGCAGCTGTTTACCGGCTCAGCAGAAGCTACAGGTGCCCGGCACCTGTGCTCAAGGCATCCCGCAGCCTGATGGAAGAGGGCACGGGACCCACGTCATCTCCCGGCTTGCAGGCAAAAAATGGATTTTCTGGCTCGCAGGGAAACAACAGAGCAGTCTTTTCACCATATTGTAACCATACAATAGAAAGCGGATATATGAGAAGCCTTAAACAGGGGGTGAAGGTAAAGAGTGTTGAAACCATCTCAGACGGAAGCGAAGCTGAGTATGTAGCAAAAACCATAGAAGAAATGATGGGAGGGCTCCGGTTTTTTTCCATGGACAGCAGGATTACCGGTGGAGAGGAACAATCCGGTATAAAAAGCCTATCCGACTTTGCAGTACTGTGCAGGCTGAAACAACAGATGAAAGTGGTGGAAAAAGCCTTTGAGGACCACAGCATCCCCTATCAAACGGTGTGTACCACCCCCTTCTTCAAACAGGAGCCGGTCTGTCTGGTTATAGATATGCTGAAGTCCTGCATTTACCCAGATAATGTGTACCTGTTACACAAACTCAAAAATAAGGGCATCTTACACCCAGAAAGGACCCCTGAAGGCCTTATCAGCCACTGCTCCAGTGCAAGGGAGGCAGCGGTTATGACTACCCACAGGTACTTCAACCAGCACTATACCAAACATCCATCTCTTTTTAATAAATTGTTTGACATTTCCCAGAGCTTCGGCTCAGACCTGGAAGGGTTTTTACGGTTTACAGAAACCGGAGGCGGCGGAGATACCTATCTACCGGATGTAGAAAATGTGGCACTCATGACCCTTCATGCTGCAAAGGGGCTGGAGTTCCGTTGTGTATTTGTGATAGGGTGCGAAGATGGTCTTATTCCCTGTTCTCTTTTTACGCAAAGCTCCTGCAATATGGAAGAGGAGAGAAGGCTGCTCTATGTAGGAATGACCAGGTCGAGCGGTTTTCTTGTGCTGACCCATGCAGGAAAGCGTTTTCTGTTCGGCAGGGAATACCGGCTGAAAACAAGTCCTTTTCTGGACGCCATACATCAGGAGCTTCTGGAGCACTCCTGTGTAGATGTAAAAACCACAAGGAGGAAGGATGACTCCCAGCTGAACCTGTTTTAAGTAACTTCTGAAATGTTACTCCTTACATCCCATAGATTCTTTTACCCTTTTCGACTACCAAAATAAATAAATCATAATGCATCTTTCGTCTATACCAAACCCCGATTTTTCTCCTGCCCCAGCCCATCATTAAAAATAATTCGAATCAAAGCAGTGATAATTTTAAAAGCTCATAATAGCAGAGTTTCATTCTACTATTCAATATCCTGATAAGCTGCTATTTTATTATTAACGGCGGGCTTCATCGAGCAGTTATATAGAAAACCACATAATATCAGAGGAGAGGTTTATGAAGTACAAAAAACTCGGAAAAAACGGCCCCGATGTTCCGGTGATAGGGCTGGGAGCATGGCCTATTGGCGGGGGCATGGGAAGCATTGACGAAAGAACCGCTGTTAAAACCGTACAGGCGGCAATTGACCGGGGAATTACCCTTATCGATACAGCCCAGGGCTACCTGGAGAGCGAACAGATAATTGGAAAGGCTCTCAGGAACGGATACCGTGAACGCTGTTTTCTGGCCACCAAGGTAAGCCAGGATTTCTCAGCACGCGGGATTGAGTATGCACTGAATCGAAGCCTTAAGCTTCTTGGAGTAGAGTATGTGGACCTTTACCAGGTGCACAGGTGGGACCCGGAGTATCCCATTGAAGAGACCATGGAAACTATATCCCGTTTTCAGAAACAGGGCAAGATAAGGTACGTCGGTGTTTCCAATTTCCAGGTTGACCAGCTCCAGCAGGCCTCGCACCTGGCCCCGGTGGTTTCCAACCAGGTAAATTACAATCTGTTTCTTCGCAGCATAGAGAAACATATGGTCCCCTGGTGCCGCAGGCACGGGATAGGTCTTATGGTCCACAGCACCCTGGGCAAGGGTATACTTGCCGGCAAATACTCCAGAAACCACCGGTTTTCGGAGGACGACGAACGGTCACAGTTCGCCCAGTATCATGGTGAAAATCTTAAACGGTACCTGGATGCAGTGGACGATCTAAAACAGCTGGCCAGCGGTAGAAACGCGGGCATTGTAGAGTTTGCTGTAGCCTGGGTTCTGCGTCTCCCGGAGGTAAGCTGTGCACTGGTGGGGGCGAAAAACCCCGGACACCTGGAAGCTCCGGCCAAGGCAGCAGAAATTACCCTTACCCAGGAAGAACTGGACCAGGTGGAACGAATACTCGCTTCACATAATCTGGAAGAACTGGCCCCGTTTAAATCCCAGATTGTATAATGCAGGGTGGAGAAAAGAAGCATGATTGATTATGGTAAACTTGGTAATGCATATGAAAAAGAAAGTTTTTATTCTCTGCAGCTGGAGGTTGGCGACAGATGCGAACAGGGGTGTATATACTGCTATATGAATGCCCTGGAAAACGAAACAAACACTCTTTCTGATTCACAGATAAGAAAAACGCTGGAGGATGCAGCCCGACTGGGCATTACCGCCATAGAGTGGCTGGGCGGCGAGCCCCTGCTCAGAGAATCCATCTTTGAGCACATGGACTTCGCCTCCAGCCTGGGGCTTCGCAACAACATGTGGACCGGCGGTCTTCCGCTTGCTGATGAAAAAATACGCAGGAATACTGCAGAGCTCACCGGGCACGGGCTCATTGCTGTGCATGTTTCAACTGTTTATCCTGAGAAGTATAAACAGCTCCATCCAGAGCGTCCCTCCGGCGACCTTTACATTATCCTTGACAGCATTCACAAAACGCTGGACCTGGGATATCCTCCAGACCAGATGCTCAACTCGGCAACCTTCACCGGGCTTCAGAGCGCCGAAGACATGGTAAAAACAATTGACTACTTCGAGCAGCATTTCGGAATCAAAACCTCCCTCAATGTTTACCATTCCTATCTCCGTCCCGGCACCCCCCCGGGAGAACTGGACCGGTTTGTTCCTTCACTGGAGGAAGTAAAAAAGGTGTATGCCCGCTATTCCAGACAGTGGGGAGATGATCTTCCCATGAACTGCGTGAACAAGCAGTACTGCTCAGCCACCCTGGCGGTTCTGTGCGACGGGTGCGTCACTCCCTGCGCCACCATCAGAGAAAAAGATGCTCCCAGCATTCACAGGCACGGGAGTCTGTACCGGATCGCCATGCAGAACAAACACCACCTGGTATTCAAGCGCTTCAGACAGGAAGAAAACCTCCCCCCTGAGTGCAGAAAGTGCGACATCACCGATCAGTGCTTCGGCTGCCGCTCCAGGTCATATGCTGCAGGCAGGGGCATCTATGGAATGGACCCCATGTGCTTCAGAAATAAACCTTGAATGCAGTATAAAACATATCAGGGTAGGCGCCGAACTCTGATCTGTACCTGCTTACGGCAGGCGCGGTTTCTCCGGACACAGTGGTCAGCTCCGGTTTTTTACCCCACCCCGTATAACACCCCCCGACAACATATATATCCGGTGCAATATTATACTCTCCTGAAAAAGACACTATCGTGGACCAGTCGTTCAGGTTGACAATGGCCAGTGCATGTACAGGGAAGATCGGCATTAGATTATAGCTGCCTCCCGCCGTCAGGTAGTGACGGCCCAGAAGGTATACATTCCCTTCACTGTACGCAGGGTAGTCTTCCGGGTTCTGCATGATATCAACATACCCCTCCGGGTCATGTCTGCCCGCAGAGTTGAAGTGGTACTCAGCATATCCGTACAGGTTTCCGGAAAAGGAATAATCCAGGCCTGCTGAGAATGCAAAATAAGCTTCAGCAGGATCGGAATCGAATGCATCCGGGAGCACATATGCACCTTCTGCCCATGAACCGGCACTGCCCAGTGCCCGCGCCATATCAAATCCCAAAAGCAGGCTCTCTCTAAAATCAACTGCCAGCAGCGACAGATCAGTCTGAAGTACATACAGTCTGGTCCGGGCAAATAATGCACTGTTCTTGAAAGAAAAATCCTCTCCTGCTACATATCCTGCATCTATCTCGTTCATTGCTCCCACCGGGATGCGCACCCGCAATGCATCCACGCCTTTTTTCTGCTCGGTGTCGAGCTCGCTGAAGCTGTAGGGGGCGAATATATCAGTGGGGTTAACAACCTTTGCACTGCCCCAGGAGACGGCCTGCCGGCCCAGGTACACATCAGCATGGGGCAGATAGATGGATGCAAACCATCGATCCAGATCGTGGTACAATCCCAGATTCAGAAGGTCCTGTTCCCGGGAGGGATATATAAGACGGGAAATATCAACTGCTCGATAATCAGTCGAACCGGTGGCAAAAGAAGCCCACTGCCGGGGCAGACTCTGGGGCTCATTTTGAATGTACAGCAGATAGGCAGCATCAAAACCAATCCAGGAGTCCGGATAGAGCGAGAACTGGACTCTCATGGTACTGGTATTGAGGCCGTACAGGTGCTTCTGAAAAGCAGGATTGTATATCCCCAGAGCATAGGACTTGTAGGAGCCGTGCACAGAGAGCCCGGATGCAGAAGCTGAAACTGCAGGGAAAAGTATTAATAATAATACAGCCCCTGAAACCACTGCCAACAGTCCCCTGCCGGCTGGACCTTGTGTGATTCCATTTGTGTATTTCATTCACCCCCCTGTTGTCAACAGAAGAACCTTGCTGGCTGAATCTCCTCCCGCACATTCACCCCGTCCTCCAGTATGATTATCCGCCGGGCCCGGTCCACCACCCGCTGGTCGTGAGTGGAGAAGACAAAGGTCATGCCGGTCTTCCGGTTGAGCTCCCGCATCATATCAAGCAGCGAACCGCTGGTTTTGGAGTCCAGGTTTGCAGTGGGCTCATCAGCTATGATCAATGATGGGTTGGAAACCATTGCCCTGGCAATGGCAACCCTCTGCTGCTGTCCCCCGGAAAGCTGAGCAGGAAACCGCTGATGGTAGCCTCCCAGTCCCATCTGCTCCAGGATATTCTTCACCCGCCTGTGTCTTTCGTGCTTGGGCACTCCCTGCAGCAGCATCACATACTCGATATTCTCCTCTACGTTCAGCACCGGTATCAGGTTGTATGCCTGAAAAACAAACCCGATATTGTCACGCCGAAAGTCAGACAGCTCCGCACTGCTCATTTCAGAAAGAAGCTTCCCGTTCAGCCAAACCTCCCCTTCGGTGGGAACATCCAGACCGGTGACCAGATTCAGAAAGGTGGTTTTTCCCGATCCGGAAGGCCCCACTATCGCCGTGAATTCCCCTTTTTGAATAATCAGATTTATCCCCCGCACTGCAGGCACCACCACACTGTCCTGCAGGTAGTGTTTTCTCACATTCTTTACAACAATAACATTGTTATTCCGCTCCATTCTCTCCTCCCTCCGGGAGTTTCGTCTCCACCTACAGGGTTTTTCTGAGCGCATCGGTAACGGACATCCGGGCAGCATGGCTGGCCGGATAAAGGCTCACCAGCACGGTAAATCCGAAAATCAACAAAGGATGCAGGGTATACTGTCGAACCGTGAATGAAGTATAAACTCTGCTGGTAAAGGTGGCGCCTGCCAGCTCAACACCGGTGAGGTCCATACCTACCACTGAACCCACCATGTTGAACCCGGTACCCAGGGCAATGCCCATAAGCACGGCATATACAGCCAGGGAGCCTGCTTCAAACACGATCAGCTTTCTCAGTCCGCCGGGCCTGGTTCCAACTGCCCGGAGCACCCCGAACTCAAACGTGCGTTCGTACAGAGACATAAACAGGGTATTGATAATTCCGAATATAATCACTGCAAAAACCAGAACCACCATTACCCCCATCATCATATCATTCATGTCAATGATGTACTTTAACTGGGGAATAAGCAGCGGCCAGGTTTCGGCAATGTTGCCGTATTTTGAATAGCGCCCGGAAAACTCTTTTTTATGTTCCAGGGCATAGTTGAATTGTGTAAAACTTACTGCAATTTCGTGGATGCCCTCCCCCAGTCCCAGAAGCTCTTGAGCCTGCTCCAGTGTCAGAAAGGCTGCAGAGGCGTCCAACTGGTCAATGTGCATCCGGTAAATTCCTTTTACCCGGAGCATGTGCTGGGAAAGCTCCGACGAATCCGCCTTTGAGACTGTAATAACCACCCTGCTGCCGGTTTTTACATGAAGTTTTTCTGCAAGCTCAGCCCCGATCATGATATCGCCTGCATCCTGCACATACGAGCCCCGGGTTATGGCTTCGTCCATTTTGGAAAGAGGCTTTTCCCTGACCGGATCAATTCCGTATATCATAATTGAGCTGATGTTCGCCGGCGACGAAATGGTCCCCGGGCTCATAAC
>JBMCUI010000028.1:0-14212 GCA_048622675.1 Spirochaetota bacterium
CCACTACATTGCTGCTCCCTGCCTGGTGATGGAGGTTGTCAATATTTTGAGTTATAAGTATTTTAAGAAGACCTTTTTCTTCCAGCCGGGCCAGAGTGATGTGGGCCTGATTGGGGGATGCCTTCTTAAAGGTTTCATAAAAAATATTCACCAGCATTTCCCATGATTGGGCTGGGTGGGAGCTGAAGTAATCGATAGTAAAAAGGTCCGGGTCGTACCTGGACCACAGTCCATCCTTTCCCCTGAAGGGGGGAATCCCGCTTTCTGTAGAGACGCCTGCTCCGGTAAAAGCACTCAAGTACCGGGCATTCTTGATTATATGTGCTGCATGGTGGATTTTCTGGTCCATTTTCAAATAATACTCCAGTGTAGAATATTTTTATCTATGAGTGGTATGGTGAATAGTAATAAGGTATACGGGCAATGTTAAGAGAATTTACCCGGTATATTGATCCAATCAGAAATACAGGAAAAATTGTAATCAGTCAGGGACAAAAATGCTTTTTTAAAAGGGGTTATGCAGGTATAATTCTTTTACTCATTATATAAATACACCATTTGAAGGAGGGCTGTTTTGAATAGAGCGGGAATAACAGCTGCAGGGAATTTTATTATTGATCACATTAAAGTTGTTGATCTGTGGCCCCAGGAGGGGATGCTGTCTCTAATCCTGGATGAAAAGAGGGCAAGCGGGGGGTGTGCCTATAATGTTTTGAAGGACCTGGCACTTTTGAAGACCGAGCTGTCTCTTGCCGGTATTGGGATGATAAGCAATGATGCAGATGGCAAGTTTATCATGGAGGACTTGAAAAACCATAGTATTCGTTCGGACATGATGCAGTTTAAGGATGGAGCACCCACCTCATATACCGATGTTATTACAGTCAAAGATACTGGAAACAGGACTTTCTTCCACAACAAGGGGGCCAACAGGTGCCTGGGATTCGAGCTTTTTGATTTTAACCGCATCGGTTCCAGGCTGTTCCACATCGGTTACATTCTGCTTCTGGATACCCTGGACCAGCCCGATCCGGAGTATGGTACTGTAATGGCAAAGGTGCTGAAATACGCCAAGCACAGCGGTCTGGAGACCTCTGTGGATGTGGTAAGCGAAAGCAGCTACCGGTTTAAAAAGATTGTATTCCCCTCGCTGAAGTATACCGACTACCTGATTATCAATGAAATCGAGGCAGGACGGACCACCGGACACCAGATCCGGGAGGAATCGGGACAGCTCAACTATGAAAACCTGAAAAAATCGATCAGGTCACTCGTAGACCAGGGGAGCAGCAAACTGGTATGCATTCACTTTCCGGAAGGTGCCTATGCAATGGAAAGAGGAAGCTCACCTCATTTTATTGCTTCCCACCAGCTCCCGGATGGGTTCATCAAAGGTACCGCAGGGGCAGGGGATGCCTTCTGTGCAGGGATGCTGTACGGGATACACCAAAACTGGGAGCTGGAGGAGGCCATGCGGTTTGCAAATGCCATGGCTGCCGTGTGCCTTACTGATACCAGTACTTCGGGCGGTATGAAAAGCATAGAGGAGACCCTCCGGTTTATGAAGGAGATGCCCCTGAGACCGAAAACAATATGAAGTATCCACAAAGCTCCAAGTACGGGAAAGGCTGTTTGGCGGGCTCATTTTTTTGCTCCAGAGGTGTCCGGGGTTAATCAAATGGGAAAAAGTGAAAAATTGGCACTTTTCCGCTGGAGTTGGTGCCACTTTTCCCCGAGAATGGGTGGCACTTATCACTGGAATACGCAGTTACTGGGGATAGAGTATTTATAGTTTGACAATACTATTTAAAATGGCTATAATAGCTATATGAAAAGAGCCAGTATAACCGAAACCAAAAATAACCTCAGCAAGCTCATCGAGGAAGTAAAAAACGGAAATTCCATACTGATAATGGACCGAAAGACCCCGGTGGCTAGGATGGAGCCTGTTGATGAGTGTGGAATAATTGATTTCGACCGGTCAGCAGGTCTTGTTCGACGCGGAATTGCTTCCTATCCCCGGCATTCTCTGGAGCTGGAAACTTTTCTCAGCCGTGATAAAGTAAAGCTGCCCGCAGGCAGGAGTGCTGTTCAGGTCCTGGTGGAAGAACGGGGAGAGTCCTTATGAAATACTGGGACTCATCATCCATTATTCCATTACTGGTAGAAGAAGACGAAACAAAGCAGAAAGAATCACTTTTACGGGAAGACCCTCAGATTATCACCTGGTGGGGCAGTAGGATTGAGTGTGCTTCAGCACTCAATCGCCTTTATAGAGAGGGTTCGATGGACGATGAAAGTCTCCAGCGTACACTATCAGACCTCGAAACTTTTGCTTCAAGCTGGTTGGAGGTACAGCCGGTTGAAAAAGTTCGAAGAAGGGCATTAAGGCTTCTAAGGCTGCATCAATTACGGGCAGCAGACGCACTGCAGCTTGCTGCTTCTTTGGTGGCTGCTGACGAAAATCCGTCGGCGATTTCGTTTGTCAGCAGCGACCAGCGGCTCACACAGGCTGCCGGGAAGGAAGGTTTTACGGTTATCACTTAACGCTGTATTGCACGCCTGTATGGGCTGAAAGGCCAAAAATATATTTGACCGGAATGGTTAATTTACATATATTTGGTCTCAAGGTTGTTCTTCGGGGCAGGGCGAAAATCTCGACCGGCGGTAAAAGCCCGCGAGTCCTTTGCCCGGAAAAACAAGGCACTGTTCATAAAAAACTATGTGCCTTTAAAGTTTCGGACAGGGGATGGACCTGGTGAAACTCCAGGGCCGACAGTGAGAGTCTGGATGGGAGAAGAATTTAACCTGAGGCTGTGTTCTTTTCATCCCTCAATTTCTTCTCCTTTAACTTCCGCCCCTATTTTAACAGTAACAACACTATTAAAAAATATGGAAAAAACACTGGGCTCAAATGACTCTGGCAGGTCTGCAGCCTAATGATATAATCATGGTCTGGTTTTCCGGAGGTTTCAATTGCGAGTGAGCTCCGAGCTTAACAGGGACCCCCAGCATACGAAAGAAAATAAATGGTCCAATGAACGGTTTATCCAGTTCAGCAATGTAAGCAAAACTTTTCCTCTCAGAGGCAGCAAAAAAGAGGTAATAAGGGTCCTTTCCAGTATAAATCTGAGCATCCGCAGGGGGGAGTTTGTTTCTATTGTCGGTGCTTCAGGGGTGGGAAAGACCACCATGCTTAAGTTAATATCCGGAATCCTGTCACCCGGGAATGGCAGAGTGCTGATCAACGGGGAAGAAGTGCACAATCTGAGAAGGGATACCGGCAACGTGTTCCAGAAGCCCATCCTGCTTCCCTGGAGGAATGTACTGAGCAACATTCTTCTGCCGGTGGAAGTGATAAAGGGGGAGATAAAACCTGCTGATGTGAACAGAGCAAAACAGCTGATAGAAACCATGGGGCTTCGGGGATGCGACAATATGTATCCTGCTGAACTCTCAGGAGGGATGCAGCAGAGGGTGGCCATAGCCAGAGCCCTTGTTCTGGACCCGGAAATACTTCTGCTGGATGAGCCTTTCGGGGCCCTGGATTCAATAACCAGGGAAAGGCTCAACATCCTTCTGCTGGACCTGTGGAAAAAGACCGGAAAAACCATAGTATTTGTAACACATTCAATCTCAGAGGCTGTCCTGCTTTCTTCCAGAATAGTGGTCCTTTCAGGCTCTCCTGCCACTATCATGGACCAGGTGGAAATAGACCAGCAGAAAAAACCTACCGGAAAGGATATTATATCTTCAGAATATATTACCCGTAATGTTATAAATGTAAGGAAAAGAATAAAATCAATGTGGTCCAGGGAGATTTCCACAGGACCGGGCGAAGAGACAAAACCTGGGGAAAGAAAGGGGGTTGTACAGAGGCTTATCAGACATTACGAATATCTGCTCATTCCTGTTGGCGTTTGTGTGTTTTTGCTGTTGTGGGGGATGATTGCCCGTATAAGCGGGCTGCCGGACTTTATACTGCCTCTACCGGAGGAAGTTTTTTCACGGTTTATCAGTGCCACCCGGGAAGGGTTGATTATACAGAACCTCCTGGTTACCGCCTATGAAAGCCTGGCTGGGTTTACGCTGGGCTCCATAACAGCATTTGTTACAGGCTACATTCTGGCAAAACACAGGGTGGCGGAGAGACTGCTGTCGCCTTACATTGTGGCCATGCAGGCTATTCCTGTAGTTGCCCTGGCCCCGTTGTTGATTATCTGGTTCGGTTTCGGTGTAAACACCAAAATTCTCATCGCTGCCCTGGTAATATTTTTTCCCATACTGATTAACAGCATTGTGGGAATCAGATCGGCGGACCAGGAAATAATGGAGCTTTTAACTTCGCTCAATGCCGGCCCCTTGAAAACATTTTTTAAGTTTGAGCTTCCTTCAGCTCTGCCTGTAATTTTTGGAGGACTTCGGGTTGGTATCACCTTTTCAGTAATCGGTGCAGTGGTAGGGGAGTTCCTGGGTTCTTCTGAGGGGCTTGGAGCCCTGGTAAACATGGCCCGCTCCAGTTTTGATACACCGCTGGTTTTTGTGAGCATTATCCTTCTGGGCCTTCTGGGAATTTTCTTTTACCTGAGCATGTCCCTTATCGAGTACCTGCTTCTAGGGAAGCGTATGAAGAAGCAGGAATAGGGTGGAATGAGAAAAGGTAATATAAGGACCATAGCGGTAAACCGGTGTTGGTTTTTTAAACAATAACATAACATAAACAGGGGAGGTAACATGAAAAGACTGGTGCTGGTATGTATGGTTGTTGTACTGGTTGGTACAGGAGTTCCCGGATTGGGGCTGGGTGCAGACAGGATTAAGATTGCCATGGGGTATATCCCCAATGTTCAGTTTGCTCCGTATTATCTGGCCAAAGAGAAGGGATACTTCCACGAGCAGGGACTGGAGGTGAAGTTCGATTACGGTATGGCCACGGACATAATGTCCCTGGTGGCACAGGGGGAGGTTGATTTCGGGGTTTCTGACGGAGACCAGGTGATTATTGCCCGGGAGAAGGGAGTACCGGTTAAGGTGGTATATTCAATGTACGTAAAATACCCGGTGGGAATAGTATCTTTCAAACAAAAGGGAATACAAACTGCAGAAGACCTTAAAGGAAAACGGATCGGGTGCCCTGGGCCCTATGGGTCCAGTTTTATCGGCCTTCAAATTATTCTGCAAAGCGGAGGCCTTACTCTGAAAGATGTTGATGTGAAATATATCGGGTACAACCAGATTGAAAGCCTGGTATCCGACCGGGTGGATGCTGCAGTGGTGTTTATTAACAACGAACCTATAGTTTTAAGGGAGAGGGGAAAAGAGGTAAATGTGATTGAAACCCACCCTATAACCCCCATGGTCTCAGCTGCTGTAATAACCGGGGAAAGGATGATCAGAGAGCAGCCCGGGCTGGTGAGTAGGTTTGTAAAAGCCATACAGAAGGCAAGCCGCGATGCTCTGGAGAACAAGAACCAGGTTATTTACCAGATTAAAGAGTATATACCAACCTTGGGTCAGGAAAACCTGCCGGTAAACCAGAAGGTGCTTATGGCTTCAATGGAATTATGGGTGGACAGGGATATAAAACAGTATACTTTGGGTTATACTACCAGAGAGGACTGGCAGAAGTCCATACAAACAATGTACAGATTGGGTTTCATTGAAAGCAAACCCGCTCCTGAGGAATGTTTCACCAACGAGTTTATTAAATAATCAGATAATAGTATTCAATTGTATTAAGTGACGATTATTTTTATACTTGGCCTTTTTACGAGACATTGCACAACTCTGGCATTTCCAAAGATTCAGTCTAATTTGTACCTGATCCTCAGCACCCCTTCTTTATAGCTGGTGGTGGTTATACTGAAGGTGCCGATACGGCTGGTTGAAGGCACATGCTCTCCTATACAGGGGCAGGCATCGTAGCCGCCGATCTTTACAATCCTTATTTTGCCATTTACATGGTCTGGAAGTTTTTGCAGGTTGTACCTGTCACAGGCCTCCTGTTTGTCCAGAAACTCCTGGGCTACAGGAAGGTCTTCCTGGATAACCTGATTTACCCTGGCCTGTATTTCATCTACTTCCTGCCTGGTCAAAGGCCTGTGAAAATGGTAATCGCACTTTGACTTTTTTTTCTCTATGTGGGAGCTGAAGCAGCGGTCGCATCCCAACATCCTCACCATAGTCTGGTTCAGGATGTGTTCTGCGGAGTGCATCCTGGGATCGGAATACTGTTTCATAATGTGCAGACTTCTACAGGTCCAGTGCTTGCAAGCAGGCTTTCTGCATGGTCAATTACGGTGCTACGACCGGTAGTGACTATGGTATAGTTTTTTTCAATTTCAGGCATCTCCCGCTCAAAGAATATAGAAGCTGCCTTCTTTTTTTCTTCGGAGAAAGCTGCGTATTTAAGAAAAAGGTAGCTGATGTAGATCTTTGCTGCCATGTCCACCATTCTGCTGGAATGATAGGACTGATAGGTGTGATCGTCCTTTTCCTTCATGAATGCTATGGCCCTGCTCAGAAGGTCCCTTTTTTCATGAAGCTCTCTTAGAAAGGTCTTCTGAAAGTTTTCAGTCAGCTGATGCTCAATTTTGTCCAGCTCCGGCTCCATCACCCGGGTAACCACTCCGCCTATTGCCCCTACATGCTGGAGCTGGGTAGTACCTTCGTATATACTGGTTATTCTGGCATCACGGTAGTGTCGTTCTATATTGAAGTCCCTCATGTATCCGGTACCACCATGCACCTGGAGCATATCATAGGCTACCCTGTTGGCATACTCAGTGGAAAGGTACTTTGACATGGGGGTTAAAAGCCCTGCCAGTGCATTGTAGTACTTGAAGGTAGAGCGAAGCTCCCTGGTTGGTTTCTCCTCTTTATCCAGTTTTTTCTCATACCCGTTTTTCAAATCGACAATCCTGGAGGTCTCGTAAAGCAGGAGCCTGGATGCTTCTATGTCTACCAGGGAATTAATGAGCATCTCATACACCAGAGGCATGGTTATTATTTTTTTACCGAACTGCTCTCTGGCCATGGCATACTCCAGGCCTTCCAGATATGCAGCCTGGGAAATGCCCAGGGCCTGGGCAGCTATACCCACTCTGGCCCCGTTCATCAGGGCCATAACATAGCGGATGAGCCCCATCCTTCTTTTGCCTACAAGGTAGGCCGGGGTATCATTAAACTGCAGCTCGCAGGTGGGAGAGCCGTGTATACCAAGCTTGTCTTCGATTCTTCTTACCACCAGGGAGTCGTCCCTCTCGCACAGGAACATGGACAGCCCCCTTCCGTCTTTGGAGCCAGGCTCGCTCCTGGCCAGCACCAGCAGTACATCTCCGCATCCGTTGGTGATAAACCGCTTTACTCCCTTCAGTCTCCACATATCCGGAGACTGGTCATAGTAGGCCTTCAGCTGCACTGCCTGAAGGTCTGAGCCTGCGTCGGGCTCGGTAAGGGCCATTGCTCCGGTTACCTCGCCGCTGGCAAAACGGGGCAGGTACTTCTCCTTGAGCTGTTCGTCGGCGAAATCGTTTATTGTATCAGCTATGTCCTGCAGCCCGAACAGGTTCATCAGGCTGGCATCTGCCTGTGAAACCATCTCTATAGCAATGGAATAAATAGATGTGGGAAAATTCAGACCCCCATATCTTCTGGGAAGGGTGAATCCCATCAGGTTTGATTTTTTAAGAATACCCAGTGCGTTCTGAATTCCTGCAGGGTAGGTTACTTTTCCGGCATGCAGGCGGCATCCCTCTTCATCGATGTCAGGAGCAGCAGGAGCAATTACTCCACCGCAGATATCCCCTACCAGGTTAAGTACTTCCCGGTACCCTTCTTTGGCATCTTGAGGGTCGGTAAAAGCATAATCGTAGTAACGGGCATCCGAATAGTCTCCCTCTTTAAGGTCGGTTATCTCGGTCATGTCTGCATTGTTGAACAGGAGCTGGATGTCTTTGTTTTCGGTGAAATAGTTTTCCATTTAGTCCACCCGCCTTTTTTTAATATCTTCTATCATCATGGGTATCACCTGGTTAAGGTCTCCAATAATCCCGTAGTGAGCTATACTGAATATAGGTGCTTCAGGATCATTGTTTACGGCCACAATCTTGGCTGACTGGTCCATACCTGCACGATGCTGTACCGATCCGGATATGCCGCAGGCTATGTACATCTTGGGCCTTACGGTGGTGCCGGTCTGACCTACCTGATGGTCCTTTTCTATAAATCCTGCGTCAACTGCCGCCCTGCTGGCCCCTACCTCGGCACCCAGTGCCCCCGCCAGTTCCCATATGAGCTTAAAGTTATCCCTTGATCCAACACCATAGCCGCCTGAAACTATCACTTTGGCTGCTTTGAGATTGACCTTCTTTTCCGTTTTTTCTCTTTTAATCACTCTGGTTGCATTTTTAACACCGTCCAGGGAAAGGTTGAACTCAACTATTTCTCCCCTGTTCCCTTTCTGTACAGGAGGAACAGGCATCACTCCCTCCCTCACAGTGGCCATCTGGGGCCTCCTGGTGGGTGTAACAATGGTGGCTATGATATTTCCTCCAAAAGCAGGACGTATCTGATACAGGATGTTCTTGTATTCTTTCTGGTTCCTGTAGTTGTAGTCTCCTATCTGCAGGTCGGTGCAGTCTGCGGTAAGACCAACCTTGAGTTTGGAAGCGATGCGCGGTGCCAGATCTCTTCCTCTTGCCGAAGCCCCGAAAAGCACCACCTGGGGTTGATACCTGGTGATCAGTCCACTGAATATCTCTGCATACCTGGCGGTATCATAGTACTGCAGGGTTTCCATTTCACTTACATAGACCTTTTGGGCACCGTGCTCAAAAAGGGTACCGGTATGTTTTTTAACATCAGCACCGAGCAGCACTGAGGCAAGTTTAACACCTAAAGTACTGGCAAGCTCCTGGCCTTTTGAAAGGAGCTCCAGCCCTATTTCTGAAAGACTTCCCCAGTCCTGCTCTGCAAATACCCATACTTCGCCGTTTTCAGCCATATACTACTCCTGGTGATTATATATTTAAAGGGTATGGTCTTCAATTAGTTCTGCAATAAAATGTTTGATACCTTCCTCCGTGGGTTCCACTTTCTTGAAACCTTTTCCAGCCAGAGTGATACTTTCTATTTTTTTTACCATAGTGGGCGAGCCTTCGAATCCGACCTGCTCTTCAGGGGCTTTGATATACTCAATTCCCCAGGTTTCGATAAAAAGACCGCTTTCTTTGAGGTGTTTTTTCAGTTCGTCTGTGGTATTGAACCGAGGATAATTATTTATGAGCATATGAAGATCGAACTCACATGCAGCCTTTCTGTATTTCAAAAGCTTTTTTGCATCAAAGGCTCTTGGTTCATTGGCGGTGTTGGTTACTGTGAGCAGCACCGGAAGGTCCGCCTCCACAATCTCGGAGCCATCGTCGATCAGCTTTTTCACCCTGATGGTGTGATTGTCCAGGTGCTGGATTTCTTCGGTATAAATAAGCTGGGGTATACCCAGTTTTTCAGCTACCTGGGGTCCCACCTGAGCGGTGTCACCATCGATCGCCTGCCTGCCGCAGAAAACTATGTCAAAATTGGGTATCCTGGCGGCGATGGCCTGCTTCAGGGCAAAAGAAGTGGCCAGAGTATCGGACCCGGCAAACTTCCTGTCGCTTAACAGGTACACATGGTCTGCCCCCCTGTACAGGGACTCCTTGAGCACACTCACCGCAGAGGGAGGTCCCATGGACAATACGGTTACCTCTCCACCGTAGCTCTCTCTGACCTGCAAAGCCATCTCCAGAGCGTTAAGGTCTTCGGGATTGAATATGGCAGGCAGAGCGGCCCTGTTGACCGTGCCGTCTTCTTTCATTGCCTCACCGGTTATATTTTTCGTATCTGGCACCTGTTTTACCAGCACCGCCATGGTGTAGCCTTTCATAACCCTATCCTCTCTGTATGTTCAACGTGTATAACGTGTTTCAGTAATCGTATAATTAATTTTTAAGGGTTCTGTCCAACCGATCAGGAGCCCGAGTACTTGATTAAGGCTCTATAGGCAGATTTAAGACCAAGATTTCATGGATTAAATCCGAAATTTATACAATTACCCCGGTGACGTCAAATGTTTTATGGATCAGCTAAATTGGAGTAATATTCGGACAGCATGGACTGAAGCTCCTTATACCGGTAAAATATCTCGGAATAGTGCTGGAAAAATTTACCGCGGGGATTAAATACCCTGGTAATTTTAACCATATTTTCTGCTGCTGAGGAAAGGTCTTTGTAAAAACCTGCTGCAGCTGCAATTACAGCAGCAATCCCCAGAAGCTCGGCATCGTCAACCTGGACTTTTGCGAATGTTTTTCCGGTAATATCAGCTTTCAGCTGTACCAGGCTGGTATTTCTGGCCTGTCCTCCTGTGGTAATCACCGGATGGATAAATGAGCAGTGGTTTTGTTCTATGATTTCCATACAGTCTCTAAGGCTCATTACTACTCCTATGATAACAGAGTAAAAAAGGTCCGTCCTGGTATGATTTTTACTCACACCAAAAAAAGCTCCCTTTGCACCCGGGTTCCACAGGGGGGTTCTTTCCCCCTGCAGGTAGGGGAAAAATATAACCTCTGGAGGCCGGTTTTTAAACCGGATGACCTGGTCTTTAAAACTCTCTATATCCAGAAGATTAGCTGCCCATTCCATTGCTTTTCCGGATGTACTGGTTATTCCTGCAGTGTTCCACAATCCCGGAATGAAATGCTGGTAGGACAAAAGCCTTCTGTCAGCAATATGGCGGTCCCAGCACAGATTTATACCTCCTGATGAGCCTGCTCGTTCGCAGGACTTTCCCCTGGAGGTGATGTTTGTTCCGGCCAGGGCTGCAGCAAAGTCAACACCCACAGCATAGACAGGGACTCCCGGTCTGACTCCATAGGCTTTCTCTGCATTTACAGTTGTTTTTCCCAGGAGACCTCCCATATAGTAGATGGGAGGGAACTTGTCTGTATCCAATCCTGCATTATCAAGCTGGGTATGGTCCCAGGGCTTGATGCTGGAAGAAGATGAAGTAGCATAGAAGTTTCCGGTCAGAATGAAGGAGATGTAGTCAAAACTTTGAAGAAACCGGTAGGTTTTTTGGTATATTCCTGGAAGCTCTGTTTTAAAGAACAGGGCTATAGGAGTATACATGGATGAGGTGATTCGATCAGATGTGCTTTTATCAAGCTGTTTTATATACTTTTTTACCCTTTCGTCCAGGTACCCCACTCCGGTGTAGAGGCTGGCACCTTCCCGGTCTACCGGTATCAGGGTGGGCCCATGTCCGGTTACCCCTATACCCGCAAGGTTTTTACCGGCAATTTTCCCCTGGAAGCGCTGAAGGGTATGGACCAGGGCATTCTCCAGTTCCCCGGGGCTGTAGTGGTGCACAAGGCTGTTTCTGTTGCGGTAAAGGTATTCGCTTTTTGCCAGGAGCCGGCCTTGTGCAGTTATCAGCGCCCCCTTGAACCGGGAGGTACCTGCATCAATGCATAGGAAAAATGGGGTGAAAATCAATAGAGTAGTCTTTAATTAATTTAAATGCTATATAAATTTACATTTTATGTAATATATAATGGATGAAACAAGCAAGTAAAGCTTATATTTTTAAATCGTTTTGAAATAAATAGATATATATTTTATTTTAATTGTATATATTTTAGAAGTAAAAAATATTTAAAAATTAAAAAAGTTTATTGACAAAAATACTAAAACGATTTAAAATATTAAATCTTTTGATCAAAATAATTTTCCTATAGTTAATAAAGACTGTAATCTGAATGAATATAAAAGATATTGCTCGGATAGCTGGGGTTTCAGTTTCAACAGTATCTTTTGTATTGAATAATAAGCCAGGTGTTAGTGAAGATACTAGATTTAGAGTTCTCAGTGTTGCAGAAAAGTTTAATTATGTGCCAAATCATATTGCCAGAAGTCTTGTTACAAAAAAGACTAAAAGCATTGGACTTATTATACCCGACATAGCAGAAGTCTTTTATGGTAAATTAGCAAGAATTATACAGGATGCTGTTGATAAGAAGAATTACAGTTTAGTGCTTTGCAACAGCGAAAATAAGGCCTACAAAGAAGCTAAATATCTGGATTTCCTTGTAGAAAAAGTGGTTGATGGTATTATAATGGTACCCGTAGATAGTAGTAATGCTGATAAGGTAAATAGTTTAGAAATACCAGTTGTTTTTGTAGATAGATATATGGAGGGTGTAGCGGTAAGTTATGTGGGAATAGATAACGAAATAGCAGCCTATAGAGCAAATGAACATCTTTTAAAACTAGGACATAAAAAAATTAGTTGTATTACTGGTCCAGATGGAGCAAGTAGTAGTGAAGAGAGGATTCGTGGATATAGTAAAGCTTTGGCACACTTTAACATCGAATTTGATCCTTTCTGGCTAAAAAAAACTGATTGGACGGTTGAAGGCGGTTATGATGCTGCTTCTAAACTTTTACAATTGAAAAACACTCCCACTGCAATTTTTGTTACCGGAGATACGTGTGCAATAGGAGTATTTGAAGCTTTACATATTAGAGGACTGAAAGTTCCTCAGGATATCGCAGTTGTGGGTTTCGATGATATGAAGTTTTCACCTTTTCTAAGAGTTCCTCTTACTACTGTAAAACAGCCTTTAGATCAGATGGGGAATAGAAGTGTAGATATTCTTTTCGGAAAGATAGATTCAAAGTACCATTATAAACCCCAAAGAGTAATTTTAGATACGGAATTTATTATAAGAGAGTCATGTGGTTTTAATATGCAGTCAAAAAAAAGAGGGTTTAAGGTAAATTAGATTTAACTATCTTTAATGTTTGGTTTAATAAAGAAAAGTCAGTTGGTTATTGTGTTAAACATATTACTCGAGGAGGATTAAGATTATGCAAAAATTAGCGATTAATGGTGGGAAAAAAGCGATTTCAAAAGATCTGGAATTACCAGATTGGCCTATAATTACAGACGATGATGTTAAGGCTATTAATAGAGTAATTGACAGCGGTAGCTTGTGGGGGAAAGAAAACTCAGAAGTAATTGCCTGGGAAAGAGAATATGCTGAATATGTGGGTGCTAAATATTGTCTTGCACTCAACAGTGGTACAGCATCATTGCATGCAAGCATAGCAGGGACAGGTATTGAGCCTGGGGATGAGATAATAGTACCTTCATTAACATTCCTGGCTTCAGCCACTGCGGTACTCCATCACAATGCTATCCCTGTATTTGTTGATATAGACCCCAAAACTTTCAATATCGATCCGGCAAAAATCGAGCCAAAAATTACAGACCGCACAAAAGCTATAATGGCTGTAGATTATCACGGTTTGCCAGCTGATTACGATGCTATCTATGAGGTTGCAAGGAAACATAATCTGGTAGTCATAGAAGATGGATCACAGGCAGGCGGAGCTTTGTATAAAGGAAAAAAAGTTGGAAACATTGGAGACATTTGTGGTGCCAGCACCATGCCTTTAAAACCGATTCCGGGTGGTAGTGAAGGCGGGGTTCTTACAACCAATAATGAAACCTATAGGGATCTGGCGGATATGGTAAGAATGTTTGGTGAGATTATTAGCACAGGAGAGGAGAGGCAGTATAACGCCTATACAATGGGATGGAACTACCGTATTACACCTTTTTCTGCTGCAATGGCCCGGAGCCAGTTGAAACGAACCGATCAATATTTAAATGCACGTAGAGAAAAAGCAGCCTATATTTCCAAAAATCTTGCTGAACTTCCGGGTATCATTCCACCCTATATTCCCGAAGGCTCCACCCATTCTTACTATATATACTACTTTAAGTTAGACCCTGAATCAGCGGGACTGGATGTTTCACCTGGCAGGTTTAGACAAGCTGTACAGGAGATCCTCAGGGCTGAGGGAGTTTATGTGAAGTTATCTCAAAGAACACCTATTCCCGGCCAGGCTCTTTTTCAGATAAAAAGAGGCTTTGGAAGGGGAGTGCCATGGAAGAGCAATTACGGAAGAGATATTGATTACAGGATAGAGGATTATCCTGTTACTATGGATATAATTGATAGAGCATTAGCGCTGGATGTGAGATATATGAATCCCTTGAGTGACAGGAGTATTCAGGATAAGGTTCTTGAGGCTTTTCGTAAAGTATGGGAGCATTTGGATGAGGTTGCTTCTTATGCAAAGAAACTGGATTATGTACCTC
>JBMCUI010000029.1:0-14105 GCA_048622675.1 Spirochaetota bacterium
GTAGCATTCGATATCGGCACCACTACTCCATTTATAGCCAAATACCTGGACCGAAATATCGATATTACCGGTGTTTGTGTGACATTCGAATGTGCAATGGAGCTTTACCATAAGAAGAACGTCAATCTTCTCCTTACCGGTGGCTTCCTCCACCGGGACTCGGATGTGTTTGCCAGTGACGAGGGGAATGATCTGCTGAGGAAAATCAGGACCGATAAGTTTTTTGTTTCTGCAGGAGGCATCGATGCACAGCTGGGGCTCACCTGCTACCATGACTTCCACGTGGAAATCAAAAAAATTCTGATGAAGTCCAGCAAGAAGATTATACTGGTCTCGGACTCCAGTAAATTTGGAAATGTTACTCCCTCTTATTTTGCAGACCTGTCAGACATTCATGCTCTTATTACCGATGAAAAAATTCCACACAACTATAAAACTATTCTTGATGAAATGGGTATTGAGCTGATTATCGCAAAACTTGAATAGCAGAGCAGCCGAAATAAATTTGTTTGCTCATAGAAAAAACTCATATTAAATAAAAACAGTGAATACCAAGGAGGAGTGCTTTATGGTGATAAATAAAATGCTTATTGGAGGAGAATGGACTGAAAGTTCTGAAGGCTCCACCATCGAGGTAGAGAATCCAGCCACCCGGGAGATATTCGAAACAATTCCTTCAGCCTCAGAATCAGATATCAACTCAGCTGTAGAAGCTGCAGGAAAAGCCTTTGAAACATGGGCATCACTCTCCCCTGAAAAAAGGGCCTATTTTTTGGGACAGGCCTCAAATCTGGTAATGGAAAGACAGGATGAAATTGCCGGGGCCATGACAGCAGAACAGGGCAAACCTCTCAACGAGGCAAGAGGTGAGGTTAAAAAGGGGGCCAATATACTGCAGTACTATGCTGAGCAGGGGAAAAGAATCCACGGCAGGGTGGTGCCTGGGCTTGATCCTGCTACTACCAGCTATGTTATGTACGAACCGGTGGGGGTATCTGCTGCCATTTCTCCCTGGAACTACCCCATAGAGCTGGTGGCATGGAAGCTGGGGGCTGCACTGGCTGCAGGCTGCACCATAGTGGCAAAACCCCCTTCCCAGACCCCCCTTTCTCCGGTCAATTTTATAAAATGCCTGGTCGATGCAGGCATTCCCACAGGGGTGGTCAATGTGGTATTCGCCAGGGGAAGTTTTGCAGGCCCTATTCTGGTGAAAAACCCTCTGGTCAAAAAAGTTGCTTTTACCGGGTCTACTGAAGTTGGCAGGAAAGTAGCCAGTTTATGTGCCGACCATATGAAAAAGGTCTCCCTGGAGCTGGGAGGCCAGTGCCCTCTCATTGTATCGGATAAGGGCAGTCTGTCCGAAGCGGTAAATGGAGCAGCAAGAAGGACCTTCAGGAACATGGGACAGATATGTATTGCCATAAACAGAATTTATGTACAGGAAAAGATTTATAAAAAATTTCTGGAGGATTTTGTGGGAAAAACCTCTCAGCTGGTAATAGCCAATGGCCTTGAAAATCCTGAGGCAGACCTGGGCCCCATGGCCAACCGCTCGGGCATTGAAAAAACCCGGAAACATATAGACGATGCTCTGGAAAAAGGAGCTGAAATAGCTTATGGAGGAGAACCTCCCCAGGGTGCTGAATTTGAAAAAGGCTATTTTTTCAAACCTACCATATTGACCGATGTTACACACCAGATGCTGGTAATGAGTGAAGAGTCTTTTGGTCCTATTGTAGGGGTCATGCCGTACAGCACCGCAGAAGAGGTAATTGCATACGCAAACTCAACCCGGTATGGGCTTGCTTCATACGTATATACAGATGACCTGCACGAAGCTGATGAGTTCGCACGCAGCCTGGAATCCGGGAATGTGGCCGTCAATAACCCTGATGCAGGAGTAATAAACGCTCCCTATGGAGGGTTCAAGGAAAGTGGAATAGGATACGAACACGGACCGGAGGGTCTCGAACAGTACCTCAAGGCAAAACATGTGAGAATAAAGTATTTCAATAGAGAGAAATAAAATCTGGAAAGGAGAGAGAAATGAAATACGTCAACAATATCGAAGACATGCAGCCGGACACCTGTGACAGGTCTTTACGGTTTGCAGTCAAGAATCGAGAAAAGAAAACTCTCAGAGACACCTACTTTCTTATTGACCCTGAAGAATCTCCTTCCAAAAACCTCAAGATGGGGTTTACCATTGTGTACGCCGGTGGAAAAACAACCGGCCATTCCCACCCTGACCATGAGGAAGTGTACTATGTACTTCAGGGAAAAGGGAGAATGGAAGTGGGTGAAACACAGTATGAAGTTAACACCGGGGACGCACTCTATGTGCCGTTCGGGCTTTTTCATACCACCTATAATACAGGAATTCTCCCTCTCCACCTTTTATGGGTAACAGGAAAAGGCCCTGAAAAAGAATCATCTGAAAAGAAACAAAGGAGTAATTAAGGAGTTAGAAAATGCCTGAAGATATAGTAATGGGGATTGATATAGGGACAAGCGGCTGCAAGACCATCCTGGTAGACGCCAAGGGCAGGGTTGCAGCCAGGGAAACAGAATCCTACCCCCTTTTTTCACCCAGACACGGGTGGAACGAACAGAGCCCTGCTGACTGGTGGCAGGCAGTAAAACTGACTGTACAGAGAATAGCTTCCAGCAACACCGAATACATCAAAAAACTAAAATGTATCGGGCTTACCGGTCAGATGCACGGACTGGTGGCACTGGATAAAAACATGGAGGTAATAAGACCGGGAATCCTGTGGAATGACCAGCGTACCGGCAAGCAGTGCCAGCAGGTTCACCACATGCTGGGGGGAATTGACAGACTGCTGGAGTACACCAACAACAGGATGCTGCCCGGCTACACCGGAGGCAAGATTCTGTGGGTGAGGGAAAACGAGCCCTGCAATTATGAAAAAATAAAAAAATTTGTAAACCCAAAGGACTACATCCGCTACAGGCTTACCGGTGAAATAGCCACAGAAGTCTCAGATGCTTCCGGAACGGGGCTGTTCGATGTTAAACGAAGGACCTGGTCACGAAATTTAATGGAAAAGCTGGAAATTCCTCCAGAGTGGGTGCCGGAGTGCTACGAGTCAACCCGCATAACAGGCAAAGTAACCCGCACTATCGCCGGCGAGCTGGGGCTTCCGGGACAGGTCCCGGTTGCCGGAGGCGGGGGTGATTCTGTTATCCAGACCCTTGGCACAGGAGTAATAACCAGCACTGTGCTTATGACCACTATCGGTACAGCTGGCATAATTTCTACTGCATTCGAAGACTTTAGAGAAAACCCGGAAGGAAAACTGCAGGTTTTCTGCAATGTAATGCCCGGCACCTGGCACGCAATGGGGGTAACTCTGGCCGCTGGAGGGTCAATGGAATGGACAAAACAGACTCTGGGCCACTCGGAAAAAGAGGTGGCCAGAATGATTGGTGAAGATACCCATGCCACCATAAGCAGGGAGGCAGAAAACTCACCTCCCGGCTCCCGTGGAGTTATATTTCTTCCCTATCTCACTGGCGAAAGGTGCCCCCATACAGATCCCCACGCCAGAGGAGCGTTCATCGGTCTGAGCATGAACACCATAAAGAACGACCTTTTCCGCAGCGTCATGGAAGGGGTAATATTCAGCTTCAGGGATGTTGCCGAGCTGTTCAACCAGATAGGAATGTCTTTCGAATATATTGCCACCTCAGGAGGCGGGGCCCAGTCAAACTTGTGGAGACAGGTCCATGCGGATATATTCAAAAACAAAGTCATAACAGTAAGCGGCAGCAGGGAAGGTGCTGCGTATGGTGCAGTGGTGGTTGCCGGAGTAGGTTCAGGGGTTTGGTCCGATTTCAAAGAAGCTTCCAGCCTTCTTACCGTGGAAACAGTTAATGAGCCCAATCCATCCACCTATCCCCTGTATGACCATTACTACAATATTTACCGGGGGTTTTACCCTCTGTTAAAAAACAGCTTCAAGGCTATAGGGAAATACTGAAAGAAGCAGACAGTTAATCGATTTCCATATTCAGGGCCAGGCGGGCAAGCCTGGCATTACCCAGGGCGTTGCAGTTCTGGGTTCTTTTGAAGGTATAGTTTTTGAACATCTTCTTTTTAAAATCCAGGTAGGACCGGCTGACCATGCCTCCGGTCAGCACTATTTCGTTAGTAAGATCAACCCTCTTTTCATATATATCCATGACCATCCTGATGGGTTCAAAAATTCCTACTAAAAGTGCAGACAGAAAGTCTTCCCTGCTGTTTTCAAGGGTTATCCCGGTAAACTTTGCTTTTTTCTGAGCTATACTGTGTCTGTCTCCTGCCAGATGGGGATAAAACCTTACACCAGGTACTCTGAAGTCCTTTTCAATAAACTCGGGCAGGTACTGCTGGTAGAAGTACGAGTTTTCCATGTCCCGGTAAAACTCCCTTCTGAACCACTCCAGCGCACCTCCGCCGATGGTAATGGCCAGCACCAGCCAACGGCCCTCTACTGCATGAGCCCTGAGGTACACTTTCGGGTGAGGCAGAGGCCTGGAGGTGGAAATGGTGATAATCTCATTGCTTCCGGATATATTGAGAATAGCACCGTCATGGGTAACTCCCGCACCCAGTGCTGCAGATGAGGTGTCATTTGCGCCCATGACCACCGGAATCCCCTGTCTCAAACCAGTCATACTGGCCGGCTTCCACCCCAGTTCTCCCACTACCTGGGCCGAAGCAGTTATATCCGGAAGCTTGGAAGTGGGTATCCCCAGCTCACCGCACAGCTCATCAGACCATCCTCCCCTGTCCAGGGTCCGGTAAAGACCGGTATAGCTGGCATTGGTGGGGTCTATTGCAAACTTACCGGTAAAGGCCCGGTGTAAATAGGTATTGAGGTGCCCCATTTTCCATGCTGAATTGAATACCTCCGGCAGTTTTTCTTTCAGCCACAGCATGCTGGTAAGTGAGATACCACCTGGAAAAGGGAGGTTGCCGTTTATTTGCATAAACCTCCGTTTGCCGATTATGTCAAGGGCATATTTTGCCTGGGCTTCGCTTCTCCGGTCCAGGTGAATTATGGCTGGGTATAGGGGTTTGCCCTGATCATCCATAGGTATCAGGGAGGGGCATAAATTACATATGGCAAGAGCTTCAACATCCGGCAAATAATCTTCAAAACATTTAACTCCCTGTAAAAATGATTTGAAGACTACCTCCGGATCAATTTCAACTTTTGCACCATCCTTCACCTGATACTTGTATTCCTGCTTCCCGGAGCATACCACCCGGAGCTTTTCATCCACTATACACAGCTTCAGTGAAGAGGTGCCGAAATCTGCAGAGAGTATATACATGATACTGTTTATATACCGGGCAGTGGTGGTCTGAAGTTGGGCATACCCTGCTCATTCCAGTTTCTCAGGGAGTAATACTGTTTTAACTCCTTGAGGTACTCCCCTTTGTCCACCACCGCACCTCTGGAGCCCATGGAAATGATGGGTTGGGTATAAAAACGTTCCGGCAGAAGATCATCACTGGAGTTGAGCATGGTTTCCATATTGAACCACCTGCCCATGGTAATGATATTGTTTGCAGTTTCTGTCAGCTGCTTTTTGGTTTTTTCCATACCGGTAAGAAGGTAAAGAGACTCAGAGTAATCTTCCCATGTTAGAAGGTCTCTGTTCAAAAATCTGCACAGAATAAAGCAGTCTGCAATGGCATTGAAATTCACCATGTTATAAACCAGCTCTCCCTTGCGATGTACCGACAGCCGCTCCAGGGTTTTGTCCTCTCCTTCCAGCTCAAAATCCCTGGCAGCGCCTGATATATCCCTGGCATAGGAATTGGAGCTGAGGTGGGTAGCCCCTCTGTTGGAAATACCATAGGTGACAGCCATGGACTGGACCCCCCTGGGGTCATACCCTGCCGGTTCCAGACCTTTCACATGAATGGCCAGGTCCGACAAATTGAGCTTCCGGGCGATTCGCTTCAGCCCCTCCCCCATAATAAACCAGTTTTTTTCTCTTCGGGCTATGTTTTTTATGAACAGGGCCATTTTCTCAGTGTCGCCGAACTGTATACGGTATTCTGCAGGCACCCTGTTCTGCTCGGTAGCGCTCATAAGAAGGCCCAGTACATTGCCCGCATGCATAGTGTCCACTCCCAGCCTGTCGCAGAGGTCATTGAGCCAGATAATTTCACTCAGGTCTGAAACATCACACAGCCCTCCGAATACGTAGATGGTCTCAAACTCAGGACCATCTATCTGAATGCCTGCATGCGGACCATCCTTTATTCTATTTATATGAGCGCATCCAATGGGGCACCCGAAGCACCGGGTCTGCTTGACCAGGGTATGCTTCTGCATGTAGTTGAAATCGATCCTGTCCTTATACCTGGCCTGTCCTTCATACCAGTAATGGCTGGGAAACACCCCCAGGGCATTGGCCTTGGATACGAAATTTACGGTTCCTGCCATGGGATATACCTCACCGGTGGCAGGGTGCTGTTTTATTCTTTTATTGAGCTGTTTTACATAATTTTTGAATCCCTGCCGGTCGTGCACCTCCACCTCACCGGTACCCACCAAAGCTATGGCTTTGAGCTTTTTTGATCCCATCAGTGCACCTGCACCCATTCTCCCGAAATGCCTGTGGCGGTTATGACCGATACATGCATAGCGTACCAGGTTTTCTCCTGCCGGTCCTATGGAAAGTATTTTTGCCCTCGAGCCCACGTTCTGTTTGAGCAGGTCTTCGGTCTGATAGATGTCTTTTCCCCACAGCCAGGAAGCGTTTTCCAGGCTGACCTGCTGATCAATGATTTTCAGGAAAACAGGCCTTTCAGCGGCGCCCTGAATAATGATAACATCGCATCCTGCCTTCCTCATAAAATGACCGAAACTTCCACCCAGATAGGACTCCATTACTACATCGTTCAGGGGGGCCCTGGCAAACAGCCCCAGCTTCGTTGCAGTAGGTAAACTGGTGCCACCTCCAGGACCGGTGGCGATTACCATGGTATTTTCTGCAGAAAGAGGATCAAACACTTTCCTGTTGTACATATAATTCAAAACATTTCCTGTCCCCTTGCCCCCGATGTAGGTCTGCACCAGTTCTCTGTCCAGCTGCTTTTTTGAAATTTTTCGGCCACCAAGATCAATATGAAGAGCTGCTCCTGCGTATCCTTTCATGTTCTGTTTCACCTTACTTTTGAAATATTGTTAAAGCTTTCCCCCCTCCAGTTTTCCATGTTCTCCCAGAACCCTTTCCACATGCTTTAGATGCAGTTTCATAACTTCTTTTGCCTTTTCCGGCTGGTGGCTTTTTATACTCTCAAATATGTCCCTATGCTCCCGAAAAGCATAAATATTGTCCGGAGAACTTACGGTCTCTTCCCTGCTTTTTCTCAACGGGACAACCAGGGCTTCTGTTACCGTGATGAAAATTATGTTCCGGGTTATATATGCAAGCTTCAGGTGGTAGTCCAGGTCTACAAATACAAATTTCTTCTCGTCATTTATCACCTTTTCCATCTCGTCCAGAATACCTTTGAGCTCCTTGATGTCCTCCCGGGTAGCCTTTACCGCAGCATGAAATGCTATCTCCGTTTCAATTGCATACCGTACTTCAATCAGGTCTTTCAGGGATACTTCCCTGTTCTGTCTTTTCAAATAAAGCATAAAAGCATTGGATATATCGTGGCTGGTAGACGGGTTTACTTTTATTCCTTTTCCGTGAATTACACTGAGTATCCCTCTGGTCTCCAGAGATTTAATTGCCTCCCTGACCACAGTCCTGCTGACCCCCAGCTCTTCACACAGTATCCTCTCAGGAGGAAGCATAGCATTATCTTTGTATTTTCCATCCACAATGTGGTCCAGAAGCAGGTCATACACACGTGTTTTCAGGTTGGGTGATTTTATATTCGGCAAAGATTTTTTCACATCAGGTCTCCTGTGATTCTATTTTTATCAAGTAATACGCATAAAGGTTCTGATGCAGCTCCGGTTGGTTGCAAAAAAATTACTGCCGGCAAATTATCCGCTCTCCCCTACCCTGAACAGTATTTCACCGGAGTTATGTACAACCCTCACTCCTTCATCCTGACTATTTTCCCACGCGGATACATCGATACTGCCGGGGTCCATATAATCAAGGTTCAGCTGTCTGCATTTTTCTTCCGGCACTCCCGAAGAAAGCACCACCCGTACCCTGGGCTTCTCTTTCCCGTTAATGTATGTTCCCGCCCCCTTTACCAGCGATGAGTATGCCATTACCGCCCTGGGAACATCGCGGTAGCTTTCCAGGTGCGCAGTGAAATAGTCCCTGATATGGAAACCAATTTTTTCTATTAAACGGCCGTGAGTAATAGATATCTGATTGATATGAGGAGCGTAAACAATCACCTCGCCCCCATCCTCCACCATGGGCTCTATTTTGTAAAAGGCCTTGGCCCCTGTCCAGAAATCTTCATATTTATCTGAAGGGATGGACAGTACTCTTCTGCAGGGGCGGGAAATGTACGTAATATTAATCCTGGAGGAAACCTCCACCGCCTTTTCCCAGGCATCAGCTGTGTCACCTATAAACAGGCCTTTCAGTCCTTCCCGGTCCACAACAATGTTAAAATATACAATGGGCACAGAAACCATCCCGGCCGCCCTGTCAATAAGCCGCCTGGGGGCAGTATCTTTTTTACCGATTACGTTAAGGTTTGTTTCCAGGGCGCCAAGCCAGTGGGTAACGTCTATGAACTTCCACCCTCCAATTCCAGGAAAAAGATATTTATTTGACCCGGAAAACCCTGCAATCTCATGGGGAAACACCGGTCCCAGTATCAGAACATAATCATACTCAAAAATGAGCCTGTTTATCTCAATTTCAGCCTCTTCTTTCAACAGCCCCCCGGTAAGAGCTTCCATTTCACCTTCTTCTATAGTACCAATTTTCACAAAGGTTTCTTCTTTGTCCCACCTGTGGTTGAAAACAGCTATGTCATGGTACCTGGTTTCCAGCTGCTGTTTATCTATACCAACCCTTTTCAGCTTACCTGCTTCTTTGAGAAGCGGATGGGTGCCCAGGGCGACGAGATAGTCCAGCCTTTTAACCCTGTCGAGGTATTCCTCGTAAAAAAGCCTGAAGAAAATATCCACAGGTGCGGACCTGGAGTTGTCCGGGATTATTACCAGAAGTTTTTTATTTTTAAAACGGTATTTTTCAAATGCCTCTGATAGTTGTTTTCTTAGGTGTTCTTCTTTTATGGTGTTAATTTCGGTCCGGCCCATTTGCTTTCCCCTGTTTACACTCATGTGCACTGAACTTATGGGTGCCATACGGTTGGTTTAAACTCCGGAATAGGCGCTGAACCCGCCGTCAACAGGTACCACTGCCCCTGTTACAAACGATGCCCTGTCCGAAACCAGCCACAGTGCAGCCCCTACGATTTCTGCAGGCTGTCCCAGCCGCTCCATAGGCACAAATCCTATTATTTTCTTGCCTCTTTCGGTAAACCCTCCTCCTTCATCAACAAGAAGGAACCTGTTCTGATCGGTAAGTACAAACCCCGGAGCTATGGCATTGACCCTTATCCTGGGTGAAAAGTTCTGGGCCATATGCACCGCCAGCCACCGGGTAAAGGAGTTGGTGGCCGCCTTTCCGTTGGAATACGCTATGGACCTGGTCAGCGGCCTCAGTCCTGCAATACTGGAAATATTTAAAATCACCCCCTGTTTTTTGCTGGCAAAAACTCTCCCCACTGCCTGGGAGGGTATTACTGCACTTAAATAATTAAGGTTTAATACCTTACACAATGGGCCCGGGTCGATATCAAAAAACTCCAGGTCTGGAGAAGTGGTAGCTTCTTTTCTGCTTCCCCCAGCTCCGTTTATCAGGATATCCACCGTATTAAACCTGCTCAGGCTCTCATCCAGGGCCCTGTTTACACTTTCTTTATCAAGGACATTACATTCAATCCCCATACTTCTGCCGCCGTTCTTTGTTATTCGGTCTGCTGTTTTGGCAGCTTTTTCCAGGGATATGTCCCAAACGGCTGCAGCTGCTCCTTCTTTGGCAAGCGCTTCGGCAATCTCCCCGCATATAGCTCCACCGCCGCCGGTGACCACCGCTACTCTGTCTTTAAGATTTAAGTCCATACAAGCTTTCTTCTCTTACCCGTATATACGCTTTCAGGTCTGGCGCAGCTCGCAGACCTCCCCGTCAGGACCGTAAAAATAAACCACCCACACACCTGGTCTGAACTCCACCGGCTCCCCGAAGAATTCCACCCCTTTTTGTCTCAGCCGTGAGTATTCCCTGCGCACATCATCGGTGCTGAACCCTATGTGTATCAGCCCGTGATCAGCCTGTTTTGCATTTTCGGGTACCGGACTGCCCCTGGGATTGGTATACTCGAAAAGCTCCAGCATCGCCCCCTGGGAGCTGAGATGTGCTATTCTGGCGGCAGCACCCTTTATCCCCACCACTCTTCCCAGGCCCATTTCCGGTCCGCATTCAATTATCCTTTCCACAGCAAGACCCATTACCTCGCAGTAAAAGGATATTGATCTATCCAGATCTGAAACGCTGAGACCCACATGCTCCAGTCCACGTACCATTATAATTATACCTCTTTCAAATTAAAATTGTGTGCTATCCAGTCTTTTTCTTCAGGTTTCTCCACTTGTCGCTGCGGAGGACCTCCGGGTTTGCAATATTGTCCGGGAGGTATCCATGCAGCACATCCAGAACCCTCCTTACTGCACTGGTTGCCATATCCACCACACATTCTGCAGTAAGTGCAGCAGAGTGGGGAGTGAGTACTATGTTGTCCAGTTTCAGCAGAGGACTTTGGGGACCAGGGGGCTCATTTTCAAATACATCCAGGCCTGCACCAGCCAGGACACCCTCCTGCAGAGCTTTTGCCAGGTCTTCTTCGTTGATAATTCCTCCCCTGGAGGTGTTTAATAAAAACGCACTTTGTTTCATCAATTTGAGAACTTCCATATTTATCAGTCCCCGGGTGTTTTCTGTTAGAGGGATATGAATAGAGACCACATCTGCGTTTTTAAACAGCTGTTTAAGGTCTACGAATTCAACCCGCTGTTTATATTTTTCTGCCTGCTGCTTTTTTATATAAGGATCATACGCCAGGACTTTCATACCCATATGGCTGCACCTTTCACCGAGAAGGGAGCCTATTTTTCCAAAACCAACTACTCCCAGAGTCTTTTTATTAATATTTCTTGGATAATTCTGATACCGGACCCTGAAATTTCCCTTCCTCAGCTCCCTGTCCATCATAAACAGCTGCTTGAACAGGCACATCATCACAGCCATGGTGTGCTCCACCACAGGAACAGTGTTTACCCCCACACTGGAAGTAACAATAACGCCCTTTTTGGTGGCTGCCTCCAGGTCAACATTGTCCACGCCGGCACCCGTCCTTGATACGGTAAGCAGCCTGGGGGCGTTTTCCAGAACCTGTGAAGTTATACTCACCCCGGTCCTGAGCACCACAGCATCAGCTTTTTTCATCAGAGAGCTGATGGTGTGAGGGCCTGTATCAGGGGCCTGCAGTATCTCTACCTGTTCTTTTTTCAACACCTGCAGAGCATGTTCCTCAATGGGCTGGGGCAAAAATACGCAGTTTTTTTCCATATGGTTTATCCTTAAGAAATTGGAATATAGTAGCTTCCTTATACGCTCTATCTAACCTACATCTAAAAAAGCAAAGCAGTCAATCCAGGACCACTGGTTTTATAAGAAAAAGTACTCTCACCTGTTCATAAATCTAACAATTTCTTCTTTTACCCTGCTATCGCTTATCACCACAGCCTGCTCCAGCTTTTTTGACACTGGAATGGGCACATCCACAGACCCAATATGAAAAACCGGCTTTTCCAGATAAGCAAACCCCCGCGCTTGAACCTCATCTGCTATTCTTGCCCCTATCCCCTGTGTTTTGGGCGATTCTTCCACCACTGCCAGCCTGCCGGTTTTTTTAACAGAGTTTATAATACATCCATAATCAATGCTGTGGTAGTCCAGGGTTCGTAAATCTATTCCCTCTATACTTATTCCTGTAGAGCGAAGCTCATCAGCAATGTTTTCCAGAATGCTGACCCCTCTCAAATAGGTAACCACCGTCAGGTCCTCCCCTTTTCTGAACTTCCTGGCTTTGCCGAACTGTATGCAGTAGTCCAGATTGTCTCTGGGCACTTCACCTTTAGTCCTGTACAGTGAATGGTGCTCAAAGACCATTACCGGGTCCCTGCACAGCATGGCAGTGTTGAACAGCCCCACATAATCAAAAGGGGACGAAGGAGCTATGATCCTCCATCCCCGGAACATGGCAAAAAGACCCACCAGATCGGAGGAGTGCTGGGCCCCGTATCCCAGTCCGGTGGCAATTCTGGTACGCACCACCAGAGGGACATCCACATCTCCTCCGTACAGGTACTTGAGTTTGGCAATCTGGTTAAACAGCTGGTCTGCACCTACCAGAGCAAAATCAGGAAACATTATCTCCACAACAGGCTTAATCCCGCATAAGCATGCCCCGAAAGCCATTCCAGTAAATCCAGCTTCCGATATGGGAGTATTTACCACCCTTTCAGGAAACTGCTTCAAAGGGAACCTGGTAGCATTGTATACACCCCCTCCCAGGTTTGCCACCTCTTCACCCAGGACTATCACCCAGGGGTCTCTTTCCATATTTCTGGCAGCCACCCGGGACATCACATTAACAAAAGTCTGCTGGGCAAACTCACTGAAATCTTCTCTTTCATAGAACTGTACTCCCCTGAACTCCTGCTGCCCGGAGCCGGGTACACCCTGGGAAACACTCTCCGGTGGAGGCCAGTGCCGGTCCGGAATATAAAACACACCTTCTTTTTCTGAAACCACTCTGGAGACGGCTTTTTCCATCACCTGGTTGATTTTTTCCTGAATATACCTGTTTTCAGTTTCATCAAGAATGCCCAGTTCTTTGAGCGTTTCCGGATAGCACCGGGCAGGGTCCCGGTGGGCCCACTGCTCCTCTTCCTCCCCGGTTCGGTACTTCAAAGAACTTCCTGGTTTTTTACCTGCATGATGGTAAAATCGGTAGGTAAGGGCCTCAACAAAAACCGGTCCTCCATGCTTTTCCCGATCATCGGTGATGTTTTTTATCAGTAGAAAAACCGAAGCAGGGTCCATTCCATCAACCACAATACCGTCCATTCCCAATCCAAGTGCTCTCTGGGCCAGATACTGCAGGGCACAGGCTTCAGCTGCTCTTGTTCCCACAGCGTATAAATTATTTTCTATAAAATAGATTACCGGGAGATGAAAAGACCCCGCCAGGTTTGCCGACTCCAGCAGTATCCCCTGGTTTACTGCTCCGTCTCCCAGAAAAGCAACCGAAACAGCGCCCGTTTGACGGAGATTGAGGGCCCATCCCGCACCGGTGGTCAGGGCTATCCCCCCACCTACGATTGCATTGGTCCCTATGATTCCTGCTTCCATGTTCCTGAGGTGCATAGACCCTCCCCTTCCTCCACACCACCCATACCTCAGCCCCATAATCTCCGAGAGGGTCTTTTCCACACACTGCTGCATGGAGCCGCTGAAATCCGACCCTGAGGGATGATAGTCATCAGGATAATACCGGGGGAGAGCCTTTGCCAGAAAATGATGATGGGCCCTGTGGGTGGACCCAACGATATCCTGTTTCTGCAACCCAATCCCGCAGCCTGCAGCTACAGCTTCCTGTCCCACACTGGAGTGAACAGGGCCGTGCACCAGCCCCTTTTCCTTCAGCTCAAGCAGGTTATTTTCAAAGGTCCTGATGAGGTATACCAGCTCCAGCATCTTCAGATGGTCGAGCTTGTTTACTTCGTTAATGTCAGCGTTGCTTATCCGAAAGCGGGTTAATTTGGATTCAATATCAATAATCTGATATTCAGGCAAGGTTGTCTCCTTTTCTCATCACTCCTGGACTAATATTTTTCAACATACGTGTTCCTCTCATGTCAATCCATCAGCAGACCGCCGTTAATGTCTATTATTTCTCCTGTTATATACCGCGATTTGTCCGATGCCAGAAACAGGGCCACCTCTGCAACCTCCTGGGG
>JBMCUI010000030.1:0-13955 GCA_048622675.1 Spirochaetota bacterium
AAACCATACTTTAAAAAATAGTTCCTGAGACTATGTGCCCGCCCGGGATCACCCGAACCGTTTAAAATCTCTATTTTTATTTCATCTCCTATGGGAGCAGGACCGGAATCCGCTAAAAACTTCTTAATCCTGGCTATTCTCTCCTGCAGCCATTTGCCGTCCTTTACCGGAGCAATATACTCGTTTTTATTAATGGTAATTTCCCTCCCGTACATTCTATAGACAAGCAGACGGGAGGAATCCAGCTTTCTTGCTTCCTGCAAAAGTGTATCCATGTCTTTTTCGCTCAGGTTGGTCTCAACATCTTCCAATAACGTGTTCATCACTCTCCGCTTAGAGGTCAGCTCAAGGATGTCTGGTGTACGATCGAGCAGCGATTCCAAAAAAACCCGGTGGTTCTCCAGTTTCGTTTTCAGACCATCACTTCCATACCTGTAAAGAAGGAGCTCTTTTGATTTTGCCCCATCCAGGTGCACTTTGCCCTGTGGGAGCTGTATAAAAAGGTTTTCCTCACTATTTAAATAATCAATACTGTTCTGGATATACACATCCACTCCTCCCAGCAGGTCCACCAGCTTCTCAACATCTTTTAAATCATAAACAAGATAGTAATCGAAATTGTGGCCCGTAAGGCTTTCAAATGTACTGGTTAATACTTCCACCCCACCTCTGGAATAAATGTTTCTAACAGTATCAAACTCAGGTTTACTGGGGTAATCTGTCTTAAGGAACGTCCTTCTGGGGACCATTATGTAAGCTGCTTTGGCTGTGGTAGGATTATAATATCCCAGGAAAACCGTTTCTGTTTTATCCGAGTTATTTTCAATAATTATCCCGGAAATTGTCTTGCCGTCTTCTACCATCTGGGCCAACTTGCCTTCTCTTAAATGAAAAATAAACAATACTGCTCCAACCACAATACCAATGGCAAGAAATATCAACAACAGGGAAACCCAGTCGAAATCGGACTTTCGGTTGTGCTGGTGAGAGTATTTTACATCTGATATGTTCAGCCCCATATTGTTACCACCATTATTTCAGTCAACTTTTATACGAAAGGTCCACCCTGAGCCGGTTTTTTTTAAAACCAGCTCATTGTATCCAAACAGGGTGTCCTGGCATAGAAACCTGTTATTCTGCAGAAGCCTTTTCATAACGGTTTTATATATATACAGCATTACTCTTTCCAGACTGTATCCCGCCAGTTCCCTGGCCCTTTTTATCCCTCTGAATGTTCTGCCGGGTTCAATATAGTCTGCAACAAATACAATTCTGGCGATGATGCCCATTGACCTGGCACCGGCAGTATGTACCCTGACAGCCTCCAGTATGTCGGGGTCTCTTATCATAAAGTCTCTTCTGGCAATTTCTTTTCCTGCATAGGAGTGCAGAAGAAGAGGGCTGTTGTATATGAAAGCAGCTTCACCGGGGTCCAGCTGTTCCTCTTTAACCAACCTCTGCATCCTCTCCAGAGAAAGGTCCCTGGCCACATCATGAAGCAGAGAAGCAATCTCTATTTTGTTCAAACCACCCCCGTATTTCTCTCCGAGCCTCAGGGCGGTATTCCTCACATTCAAGGTATGCTCATACCTTTCCGGGGTAACATACTCCCTCAGTTTACTTTCTATTCCTTCCACTAATTTAGTGCTCATAATAGTATCATACATACAGACCGTTTTCATTAATATATCGAAAAACTTTATTGGTTACAAGATAGTGAATACTCTTTCCAGCCTTTATCCTGTTTCTGATCTCAGATGAAGTGATATCAATTTTCCTCCTTCTGAAATAAACCATCTTTAAATCAAGCCCCTGCATAGGCGTGGGCACAGGGTTCTCCCTGTCTACGGGAAAACTCTCCCGTATCATTACTGCAAAAACAACTTTTTCTGCCAGCCTATTAATATTCTTCCAGGTATGTATTTCTCGTATTAAATCCGATCCAACAACAAAGTACAACCGGTTCTCAAAACTGTAGTTCCTGTAGATATAATTGACCGTATCAATGGTGTAAGACTTTCCTCCTCTCCTGATTTCCACATCATCAAGTGAAAAATGACTGCAGTCCGCTATAGCAGCTTTTGCCATTGCCAGCCTGTGGTGGGGATGGACCTGGTCTTCTATTTTTTTATGGGGAGGAATATTGGCAGGTATAAAGATTATTCTGTCAAGCCCGAACTCTTCTCTTACATCCTCGGCCAGTCTCAGGTGCCCCAGATGAATGGGATTAAAGGTACCTCCGAATATGCCCAGTTTAGGATGCTCTGTATTCATTAGGTACCCTCCAGGTTTTTCAGACATTCCTGCTTGGTTTTTTTATAATTATCAAACCTTTTTTGAGGAAAATCCTCTGCTGCTCTTCTTTGTGGCTGCAATTGCGCTTTTCAGTTCCTCGATTCCTTCGCCGGTAAAAGATGATATGCATACCTTGTTTTCATCAATATTCCATTGCTGAAAACGCAATATCTGTTCTGATACAGCTGCATCCAGCTTGCTGCCCGCTATTAGTTTGGGTTTTCTTGGAAGACCCTCAGAATACCTGTACATTTCATAAATCAAACTCCTGTACTGATCAGCATAATCATCGCCCAGCAGGTCAATAAGCACCACCAGCATTCCTGTTCTTTCAATGTGTTTCAGAAACCTGATGCCGAGGCCATGGCCCTGGCTTGCTCCTTCGGTTATTCCCGGTAGATCGGCAATGATAAACTGGCTGGTGCCTTTATAGATCAACACCCCCAGGTTTGGATAAAGGGTGGTAAACGGATAGCCTGCTATTTTGGGCCTGGCTGAAGTCAGCACCGATAAAAGGGTTGATTTTCCCGAATTGGGCAAACCCACCAGTCCTACATCGGCAATCATTTTCATTTTCAGCAAGAGCTTCATAGACCCACCGGGTCTGCCCTTCTGGGCAATTCGCGGGGATCTGTTCACAGCACTTACAAAGTGAGCATTTCCTTTTCCTCCCTTTCCTCCTTTGAGCACTACCACCTCATCGCTCTCCCGATGCAAATCAGCTATAAGCCTTGAGGTTTCCTTTTCCCATATTTCGGTCCCGGGAGGCACTTCTATAATACAATCAGTGCCCTTTTTACCGGTTTTGTTTTTGCCCATCCCGGGATGCCCCCCTCCGGCCTTGAACACTCCTTTCAGTTTAACATCGTACAGGGTCTTTTTATCTCTATTCACTCTTACAATAACATCACCACCATCGCCGCCGCCGCCCCCATCCGGTCCACCTCTCTGAACGTACTTCTCCCTTCTGAAAGAAACTGCTCCTTGACCTCCTTTTCCGGATTTTACTACCGCTTCCGCTTCGTCGACGAACCGGGACAAAGCTCTGACCTCCAATTGATTTACTGGTTATCGTTTCAACAGCAGCCTCTGATTAGTATAAGAAAAGGGTCCGGAAGGTACTGTATTGAGTTTTCCTCTTTTGATGAAATATATTGACTGGTTGCAGCCTTTACTTCTGGGTACATTACTGGGAGGGATTATGACAATGCCTCTTATTAATATACAGAAACTGTTTTTCTTTTTCCATACTTCTTTTCAAAGGCTACCACTCCATCGGTCTTGGCGAACAGGGTATCATCCTTTCCAATCCCCACATTAACCCCCGGGTGAATTCTGGTCCCCCTCTGACGGACCAGTATGGCACCTCCTTTTACCGTTTCACCTGCAAATCTCTTTATTCCAAGCCTTTTAGAATGGCTGTCTTTTCTGTTTTTAGTGCTTCCTCCGCCTTTTTTATGGGCCATAGCTTACTCTCCTGATTTTATTTCTTCTATTAGTATTCTGGTGTATCGGGGTCTTGATCCTATAGATCTCCTGTATCCTTTTCTTTTTTTGTACTTGAAAACTCTCAATTTTTTGCCTTTCTGTTCTCCCATAACTCTGGCTTTCACTGTTACACCCTTTATAAACGGCGTACCGACCTTTACCTGGTCATTGTCCCTGTATAGAAGTACTGTGTCTATAGTAAACTGTTGATCTTCTGGGTGCGGGAGTCTGTCGACTATTATCTGCTTTCCCGGTTCAACTTTATACTGTTTTCTGTTCAACTCAATTATCGAATACATTCTCTCCCTGCCGTTTCCTTACATTCAAATTAAAATATTACAATTAAACCCCAAAGTCAATATAAGTTTCTGTAATGTTTTTACCATTAACACCCGGTAAATAGAAACTCACCTCCTGAAAAAAAGAACAGCGATCAATAGACATACCTTTACAAATAAAAGATAAAAGACTTCCAGAATGTTCATATACGCCATCACCGTCAGATCAATCTTGGACTGCAGAAACCATATTCCAAATTGAAGCGGAAAAATGAACAACCCCAGGAAAAGCACCGGAATGATATACTCTCTTTTGGTTCTGAGAAACAAATAAATTGACAATGCATAAACTGCCAGTGCCAGTGCTGTATCAAACCAGTAAAAATAAACATCGGGGTTTGAAAAGTAGCCGTTCATTTCTCTTCTCTGCTGAACAGGTATATTCTC
Organism: Spirochaetota bacterium; assembly: GCA_048622675.1. GTDB lineage: Bacteria > Spirochaetota > B62-G9 > B62-G9 > DRHN01 > JBMCUI01. The sequence goes on from JBMCUI010000030.1 coordinate 4,509, forward strand.
CACTTCAACATTTATCAGGACGATGAATTCCACATCTCTGCTTCACTTCTTAACAGGTATATTCTACACCAATTTACTCATGCCCCATTACTTTATCAATAGCATTCCGCAGTTTCTGTATTGTTACCGGCTTGGAAATCACCAGATCTACTGATCCGGGCTTTTCCCCTGCAGCATCCATCATTTCACCGAACCCGGTCAGCATTATTACTAGTTTGCGGGGAACTATACTCTTAACCATCCCGGCAAACTCATCTCCGCTCATGCCCGGCATAGCCCTGTCTGTAATCACCACATCATACCATCCGGCATTGAACTTGTTGAGTCCCTCTCTGCCGTCAGTAGCCATTTCCGGGTAATGATGGTCCATCTGAAGCAGTTCACCCAGCAGATGCCTCTGGTCCGGGCTGTCTTCCACCACCAGGATCTTCAAAGACCGTGCTGTATCTTCGGGTTTTCCTTCTATGAACAACCTGTCTTTTTTCTTAAAACTGGAAACCGGAAGGTAAATACGAAAGCAGGTTCCCTGGCCCTCTTCACTATCAACAGTAATTCTACCCTTATGACGGGTCACAATACCCTGTACAGTAGAAAGTCCCAGCCCGGTGCCGCTTTCTCCTTTGGTAGTAAAAAACGGGTCAAAGCATTTCCTGCGGACATCTTCCGGCATTCCTACTCCGGTATCACTTACTTCCAGCAGCACCTCCTGTTGTTCCTGCCTGGTCCTGAACCGGAGGGTGCCTCCCTCAGGCATCGCATCGACTGCATTAAAGATCAGATTGGTGAGCATTTCCTGAAGTTCATGCTCGTTGCCTCCCACCGGCTCGATATTCCCCAGATCTTTTTCAATGAAAATATCTACTCCCCTGCTCCGGGCTACCTGCTTCCAGCGTGGCTCGGTTGCAGAAACAGCTTCTTCCACCTGCTGGTTCAGGTCCACCACACTCAGCTTTTCGTCTTCTCTGGGACGGTAAAACTTCCGCATCCGCCTCACTATAGCTGCTGCGTTCCTTGCTGATTTGCTTATAAGTTCCAGATTGCGTTTAACCTTCTCCGTGTCATTCAGGGTTTCCGGCATCTGCAGCATCAGGTCGGTAAACCCCATGATAGTGGACAGGGCATTGTTGAAATCGTGGGCAATTCCACTGGCCATCTGGGAAAGGGCCCGGTATCGCTCCTGCTCAACCACCTGCTGCTGGGTTCTGTGAAGTGTTTCAAGGGCCTGCTTGCGTTCGTTTTCGAGCTTTATTTTGCGAAGTCCCAGAACCACATCATCGGCCATCTCTACCAGGAGCCTCTGCTCCTCCGGTGAAATGTACTCAAGCCTGGTGCACACCACCACCACACCATTGGTATCACCGTTTTCCGCCAGCCTGTAGGCCATTCTGGTCCGTGCAGGACACCGGGATGGAGGAAGTTCACACCCAGCGCTTTCACTGCCACTGCATACCACTACCTTCTGCTCCTGCATGGCTTTCTGAACACACGGAGGTACATACCCATTCGCCAGTTTTTCTGTAATGCTGTTTTCAAAACCTTCGACACAGGAGGCTGCCCCCAGCCGAAGTTTTTGATCGGTGTCCTTAAAGGCCGTCCATGCACCGAAGTAGAGACTGTTTCTGGTCAATTCACTGCAGACTGCCTGAAGCAGTTGATACGGGTCTGTTTCTTTTATAGTAAACTGGTTAATCTCCCGCAGCACCTCCAGCACATCGTTCAGTCTCTGGATGTGGTTTTCATACTGCTTGCGTTGGCTGAAATCCCTGGCTGCAGAGAGTACAACTTTCTGGCCGTAGTAATCAATCATCCGGCTGATTATTTGAGTGGGAATGATACGGCCCTGTTTGGTCACATGTTCGGTCTCAAAGGCGGCCCCTCCTTTTTCCATTATTTCTTTGGTTCTTTCACGTACTCTGTCTGAATACTGAGGAGAATCGACATCTGCAGGAGTAAGCTGCAGCAGTTCTTGGCGGGTATAGCCCAAACGCCTGCAGGCTTCCTGGTTGACCTCTACAAACCTTCCTTCAGGCAGGTGAATAAACATTGCATCACCGCTGCTGTTGAAAAGGCTCTTGAAGGTTTGTTCACTTCTTTTCAGCTCCTGCTCCCGCTGCCTGCGCTGGGTTATCTCTTCTACAATACCCATAACTTCAATAATGTTTCCCTTCTCATCTTTGATGGGAGCAGCAGATATGCTCATCTCGATAACAGAGCCGTCTTTTCTCTGTCGGACAGTTTCGAAACTGGAAACATATTCCCCCCTGAAGATGCGGCCCAGCACCCCGTCCAGCTCCTCCTGTCTGTCCCGGGGTACAATGGGAAGACGTCTGCCCATAACCGACTGCCTCTTCCAGCCGAACATACGCTCCGCAGCACTGTTCCATAACTTCTGCACCTTTCCTTCTCTGTCCAGAGTAAATATGGCCAGAGGCGATGATTCCACAACTGCAGCCATGTCCTCCTTTATTTCCCGGAGCTCATTTTCTGCCTGCTTCAACCCGGATATATCTGTCATGGTAACAAAACAGCCGTACCCGTGGCTTTCAAACCCCTGGAGGGGGCGGGCACCCACCAGCACGTTTACTACAGTGCCGTCGGGGCGGGTGCAGTATCCCTCTGCAGACTGAATGGTTTTACCCTCCATTATCTCCGTCAGGGGAAAAGCGAGAGTTGATGCTGATTGGTCGTTTTGAGTCAATTCAAGTTTAACCGCCTCCCCGAATGGTCTGCGCAGAGGATTGCTGCCGCAAATTTTGCAGGCAGCCTGGTTTGCCCGAATAACCCGACCGGAGGGATCGCACACTATAATTGCATCCACAGCCTGCTCCAGCACTGAACGTAAAAGCCGTTCACTGGCAGCAATCTGTTCATTTTGCTGATGTTCAGTGAGGTCTGTTATGACAGCCACGTACGCCATCTCCGGCTCAAGTTGAACAGGTGCTATGGAGAAATACACCGGTACGTTGTTTCCGCCTGTACCTGCAAGATGCAGCTTACCTCTGGCTGAAGAAACACCGGCCTCCTGGATAATAGCTTCAAAGGTGTGCATGTCATCTGCATGGATATACCCTTGGATAGAAGAACCGGTAATTTTTTCCAGGGGAACACCCAGCATATGCTCTACTGCCCTGTTGGCATAAAGAATACACCCGTCTTTACTCAGCGCCAGTGCACCTTCCTGCATTTCCTCGATCAGCCGCCGGTATATCCGTTCCGCACCCTGGGCTGTAAAGACCTGTTCTCCCTGTTCACCGGGAACTATCAACCCTTCCACCCGGCCTTCATGCAGGGCCCGGAGGGCCTGGTGTGATTCGTTCAATTGTGTACGCAGGTCACTGACCTGATTCAGCAGTTTCTGGTTTTCCCTGAAAAGCTCCTGCCGACTTTTCTGTTCACCGTTCATTTTTATTTCTCTTGGTTTGTTCAGGACTGATATTCAGTCCGTATAATACCTGCTGTGTATCAGAAAGGTCCCCGATTATTTTCTGCATTGGCGGGGGCAGCTGCTTTATCAGGGCAGGCACAGCCAGAATCTGGTATTTGCGGGCCAGTTGGGGTTTCTGGAAAACATCGATGACCTCCAACTCATAGTTTCCAGAAAGGTATTCCTGGCAAATTTTTTTTAAATTCTTTATTGCCTGCAGAGATTGTGGGGTGGACCCGCTTACAAACAGCCGCAGTATATAGGATTTCTGCCGGTGGTGCTGGCAGTCCGGATCAGAAATATTTTTTGGTGTCATCCGTTCTCCTTACATGCCCTCTTTTCTTTATTCGCCCTATTATTCAAAGCAGGGTGCACCCCGGGAGCGGATGAGCACCACATAAGCAACTCCCGAACCTGTTTAAAAACCGGTGGACACCGCCTGGGGCTGCTGAGCATCACAACATAACTTCGAACCTGCTCAGAAGAACCTACCCTTTCTCCCGCAGCATTTTCCTGGACCGGTGCTCCTGCTGCAGATTCTTTTCCTCAGCTTCTGCCTGCTCAATAGCTTTCCTCAACTGTTCTTCTTCTCCCTCAAACTCTGCTTTGACCTCCTCCAGCCTGGCTTCCTTTACTCTGCGTTTTCATTCCAGCTCGTTTTGTTTCGCTCAATCTCTCTCATCCGGTGTTTGCGAACAGACTCCTCCTGGGCCTCCCTGGTATACCGTGCTGTTCCGGTTAAAACTCCACCGGGGCCAACATATACATCTCTCAGATTAATGCCGTTACTGCTTATTATAAACTCCCGCACCTGGTTTGAATGATCCATTCCCCTGGACTTGAGGATATACAGGACCCTGTTTCTTTCCCCGTTTGGTTCTATATTCCGCAAAAGCAGCCAGGTATCCATTAATGAGGATATAGCAATTTTGGTACTTTCAGTCGGTCTGCCTCCTGCTGTTAAATCCGTAAAAATGGCAGTAACACTTTTCATTTTTAAAAAATCAATAAGCATGGCCAGGGTATTCTTTACCTCCTGCTGGGTGCCCAGCTCCAGAAGGTTGCCCAGTGGGTCTACTGCTATCACCTGTGGACAAAATGATTCTATGAGTTTTCTTAGAAGAAAGAAATGCTTTTCAAGCCCGTGCGTGGTTACCCGGATGGTGTGAAAGTTCAGCATTTTTTGTTTTATCCACTGCTGGAGATCAATTCCAATAGACTGCATGTTGCGGATGATCTGACTTTGTGACTCTTCATAGGACACATACACACTCCTTTCACCGCGGCTGCATGCAGCATTTATGAAACTCGCTGCAACACTGGATTTTCCTGTACCGGATGTACCTGAAACGAGGATGCTGGTGCCCCGATAAAACCCTTCCCCCCCCAAACATAGTATCCAGACCACTTATCCCGGTGCGTGTCCTTTCAGTATAAACAGGGTAGTTGAGTCCCACAGAAGTTATGGAATAGACCTGGATACCGTCTTCTCCGACCAGGAAAGGGTGTACATTGTTGTCATGGCTTGAACCCCGGTATTTTAAAACCTGCAGATGGCGCCTTGCATTTTCCCTGTGCAGTGTCTGGGTAAGCTCAATTACACAGTCAGAAACATATTCCTCCAGCCCGTATCGGGTAAGGCTGGGTTTACCCTTTTCTGCAGTGACAACTGCAGTAAGTCCTTTTTGCTTCAACCACTGCAAAAGGCGCCGGAACTCTGCACGGAGTAGGTGTTCTTTTGAATAAGCACCAAAAAGCGCCTCAATTGAGTCAAGCACAATTCGTTTCGTTCCCACCGAGTCAACCAAACTCCCCAGCCGCACAAACAGCCCCTCCAGATTATATTCACCAGCCTCCTGCATCACCGAAGGATCAATACGTATTTCTTCAATCCCTACCCTGTTTTGGTTTATCAGCTCATATATATTCCAGCCCAGAGAGGACACATTTTCGGCAAGTCCAGCAGCAGTTTCCTCGAAAGCTGCAAATATCCCTGGCTCTCCGTATTCTACTGCTCCTTTTACAATAAACTGCATACCAAACAGGGTTTTCCCGCACCCGGCACCACCAGCAACAATAATCGACCGTCCCCGGGGAAGCCCTCCTTCTGTTATTTCATCAAATCCAAAGATACCGGACTTGCATTTTTCAACACCTCCTGCTTCAGTTGCCTTCTCAGCACCTGTTTGCATGGTCTAAACTCCTTACCTGAGGTAGCACCACCTTCTTTACACCCGAAAACCAGGATCATTTGCAGCCTTGATCAACTTCCAGCATCATATTCTGCTATTTATCTATATAAGAAGCTGTTATAATTATAATTCAATACTGAAAAATTTTCATTATAATACCAAAAATAACAATAAAATATTTTCTTTATCCATGTAATGGTGTACTAGTCTGCTTCACCTGCATTATCATTGTTTCAGATATTTCACTAAAAATTGCAAGCCAGTATAAAGGTTTTTTCAAATTACTTGACATATATCCAGTATTTCTCTACCAGTGTTATTTGCATCTAACCTCTGCATTGATTATAATTAATCCAGTACATCAATCCCGGAGCAGAACATGATATTTGTAATAATACTGACAGTGATTTTCGGGGCTCTGTTTATTGTATCGCTCTATACTATTAACTACCTGAAAAAAGCTAAACTAAGGGCATCCCTGCAGAAAGACGAAAAGTCCGGGTCAAAATCAAGTGCTATCAATACCCTCTCCAGACTGGTGGAAAAAGACCATGCAGACATCGCCAGCAGAATACAGCTGGCAAAGCTGTACATGGAAGTAAACGACTACTCCAAAGCTTCCAAAGAGCTGAACAGTGTACTTAGTGTGGGTCAGGGAAGCCCCCATTACAACGAAAAAGAAATAAACAGGCTTCTGGCTGAATGCTATTGGAACGAAAACAACCTTGATGAAGCGTTCAAAACCTATGCTATACTGAGGAATATAGACCCTCAGGACCCCTACCCCTACATAAAGATGGGAATCATTGAAAAAAAAGCAGGCAAAAAATCCAAAGCTGTCACCTATTTTAAAAAAGCAGCTTCTCTGGACCCCGCAAATATTGAGACCTACAAAGAACTGGGAATACTTCTTTACCAATCAAAAAATTATCAGGAGGCATTTACCACTCTGGTAAGTGCATATAACAAAAGCCCGGAGAACTCCGAAATAAACTACTACCTGGGAAAGACCAGAGTTTATTTCAATGACCAAAAGAACGCATTTCAGAACTTTCTGAAATCAAAAAATGACCCCCTGTTTACAGTGGACAGCCTGCTCCACCTCGGCACAATTCTTCGTAATTACAGTAAAATGAACGAAGCCAGAAAAGTGTTGACTACAGCATTCAAGCTGAAAAAATTGGACAGGGATAAAATGCTTGCCATCAGGTATGAGTTGGGAGAGGTTTGCCTTTCCCAGAACGATGTCCAGGGCGCTATCGAGCAGTGGGAGAAAATCCTTGACCATGTATCCAGTTACAAAGATGTGGAGACCAAGTTAAAAAGGTATGAGCAGGCCAAGACAAATAATGCACTCAGGGCGTATATGATGTCCTCTCGCGCAGACTTCATTGAGATTTGCAAAAAAACAGTTATGGGGCTGGCAGACAACGTAAACATTATAAGGGTGGAGCCCCAGAAGGACTCCAGTGTGGATATATTCGCCCAGATGGACCGCAATGGAACAAACCAGACCATTCTCTTTAAATTTGTACAGGGGACTTACACCGTAGGCCAGCTTTCTGTAAGGGAGTTCTACGAGAAAGTAAAAGATACCAAGGCCAATCTGGGGATTTGCTATTCTACCGCAGGTTATTCTGACGATGCTTTTTCATTCACTGAAGGAAGGGCTCTGGAGCTCTATGGCAAAAATGGGCTTTTGAAGCTTCTGGCCATATCAATCCAGTAAACCAACCTTTTTCTGCGGTCATACGTACCAGTCCTATTCAATACTTTTTTTAAGCCGGTCCAGAATGTTAAGAGCTTCCAGAGGGGTAATGGTATTGATATCCACTCCGGCAAGCTCTTTGGCCAGTATTTCATAGGAGGAGGGGAACATCTCCAGCTGAAAAGGTTCAAGATTAGTTTTGTGGCTTTCCTGTTCAGCAGCTTTATTTTTGCTGTCCCGGTCTGTATCACCGGCTAGAAGGGGCATGCCGTATTCACCTTCCAGCATATGCAGTATTGACTTGGCCCTGTCAATTACAGAATCCGGTATTCCTGCCATCCGTGCTACTTCGATCCCATAACTTTTAGAGGCACTGCCTGGTACAATCTTACGCAGGAACACAATGCTGTTGTTCCACTCCTTAACCGTGACATTATAGTTGACCACCCCGTATTTTTCAGCCAGAGCTGTTATTTCATGGTAATGAGTGGCAAACAGGACCTTTGCCCCCACCCTGTTCTGATCCAGGAGGTATTCCAGAACTCCCCAGGCAATAGCCAGCCCGTCGTACGTAGAGGTGCCCCGGCCTATCTCATCCATAATAATGAAGCTTCTGTCAGTGGCATAATTGAGGATCCTGGAAGTTTCTATCATTTCCACCAGAAAAGTAGACTCCCCCTTTACCAGCCTGTCCGTTGCCCCTATCCTGGAAAACACCCTGTCCACAGTGCCGATCACCGCCCTGGAGGCCGGAACAAAACTTCCCATATGGGCCATGATAACTATAAGAGCAGCCTGCCTTAAATAAGTGGACTTGCCGGCCATATTCGGCCCGGTGAGGATCATTACCCTCCTATCCGAATTATTCAGACTAACATCGTTTTCAATAAACCGATCCTCTCCCAGTATTTCAATTACCGGGTGCCTTCCGCCCTGGATGTCAATGGTATTTTCGTCGGTCAGCCGGGGCCTGGTATAATTGTTTTTTCTGGCAGCAAAAGCCAGCGACTGGGATACATCCAGCCTGGCAACGGCACCAGAACTTGTGTATATGGCATCCCTGGCCTGCAGAATTAACCGGCAGATGCTCTCGAAAATTTGCTCCTCCAGGCTATTGGCTTTTTCTCTGGCCTCGGTAAGGAGGGTCTGGCGTTTTTCCAGCTCCTCGGTGGTAAATCTTTCTGCGTTTACCAGAGTCTGCTTTTTTATGTAATAGGAAGGTACCAGAGAGAGGTTCGGCTTGGTCACCTCAATATAAAAGCCTATTATCTTGTTGTACTTCACCTTCAGAGATGAAATGCCGTGTTTTTTCTGCTCCTGGTACTGGTATTTATTTATCCACTCCCTGTTCTGTTTTCCAGTGTTTCTGTAATTGTCCAGCTCCTGATTATAACCCTGTTTGATAATACCCCCTTCTTTCACAGAAGCAGGCGGTTCTTCTACAATGGCCCACTCTATCACGTTGATAACCTCGTCAAAATCATCGATGCTGTTAACTTCATCCCCAAAAGTGTTTGTATGTGCAATAAGCCTGCGCAACTCCTGAGCAGCACCCAGGGAGTTTTTCAGGCCGAGGAGGTCACGGGCATTTCCTTTCCCTACGCTCAGCTTGGAAACAAGCCTTTCAATATCCTGCACCCTGGAAAGCCCCTCCCTGACCCGGTGCAGAAACTCCACTTCATCATAGAAATAACTTACCCTGTCCAGCCTCCGGTCTATCTTCTCAATGTTCCTGCCGGGATTGTGGATGTTTTTTACCAGGAGCCTCCTTCCCATTGCTGTCCGGGTGTAGTCCAGCACCCCCAGAAGAGTGGCCTGTTTTCCCCCGTCGGCCTGGTTCCGGGTAAGCTCCAGGTGCTGCCTGGTAGCCGTATCAATGACCAGAACATCTTCATCTACCTTCTGTTTGACCCACCGTACATGGGATATCTCCTGCTTTACGTTTTCTCTTACATAATGCAGCACCGCTCCTGCTGCGGTTATTTCTGCCGGGTCGCTGAACTCAAATACACTGGTGGTGGAAACCGAAAAGTGATTTTTCAGCATCTCCTCGGTCTCCTGGAGGTCAAATCGGTAATCGGGAAGTCCCCTCAGCACCACCCGGGAGCGAAGCTTGCCTATCC
>JBMCUI010000031.1:0-13719 GCA_048622675.1 Spirochaetota bacterium
GTATTATCCTGTTTATTTTATGTTAAGAGTTATTCCGCTTACTACCAGATAGGCATTTTTGCTCTTCGCGGAAAAAATTTGGTTGACTTCTCCTGCTGTTTTTCGAAAGCTTCTGCCCTCCGGGGTGGGAGGTACCACCCCCATGCCCAGTTCCCCTGAAACCACAGCAATTTTTTTACTGCATTGTTCCAGATAGAAAGCAGTGGTGCGGGCGAGGGACAGAATATGTTCGTGACTGAAGTGGGCGGAGTATATTAAATTGGAGACCCAGAAGGTGAGGCAGTCTATTATTATTCCTCGATGTCTCCGGTCTGTATTTTTTACTGCTTTTACCAGATCAAGTTGTTCTTCCAGGGTTTCCCAGGTTTGGGGCCTCTGGTCCCGGTGGGTGCGTATCCTTTCTTCCATTTCAGGGTCAGCGGCAGCCCCGGTGGCTATAAAAGAAACATCTTTCATATCCCTGAACAGGTCCAGGGCAAACCGGCTTTTTCCTGAGCTTGCTCCACCTGTAATGTAGATGTATGCCACGTTTTCTCCTGCCTGAAATCCGGGTTCAGCGGTTTTTACGGGTTTTTACAGAGTAAGAAGACCGGGTGAGAATAATCACAGAAAAGACAAATGATATTCCCAGAACCACCAGGCTTATCCGGGGAAGGATATTCCCATACCTGGTAAAAAAGGTCTGCCTTGCCCGGGGGCCGATTGTGCCTGTTAAATAGCCTTCTTTTTTAATAGGAAGAATTTTTACCACCCGGCCATGTGGATTTATGATTGCTGTTACCCCGTCGTTCCCCCCCCTGGCAAACCATATCCTGTTTTCAATGGCCCTGAATTTGGTTATGGTAAAGTGCTGAAAATGTCCCGCCCTGGAGCCGGTCCACATATCATTGGAGATATTAATTATGAAGTCCGCCCCGTTACGGATAAACCGTCTGATCAGGTAGCTGTAGGTGCCCTCCCAGCAGATCACCACACTGAAGTCAAGCTTGCCCTGTTCAAAAACAGTGTATTTCCTGCCAGGAGTAAACCCGGCGCTGTCAGTGAACTTGTCCAGGATTTTCTGCAGGAAAGGCAATTTTTCACCCAGTGGGAAATGTTCACCAAAAGGAGTGAGCTGAATTTTATCATATTTTTTCACAATGCTGGCATGTGGGTCCAAGAAATAAGCGCTGTTTGTCCATATCTCCCCCTCTACAGGATATACAGCAGACAGAGACTCAGCGCCTTCCAGCGTACCGGGGTTTTTTGCTACCTTATAGTTGTCCGGTGAGCCTATTACAAAGTGAGTACCCAGCTTCTGTATCAAACGCTCGATCTGATGGTGGTAGGGGGTGCCGTATATCAGGTTGGGTCTGAGGCTGGTGCGGATAGCTGTTTCCGTCCACACTATAAGATCCACATCAGGGTTTTCCTGGTAGCTTTTTTTTGTCAGACTGGTAAGTCTTTCCAGAGTCTTCCACTTCTCTGTAGACCACTCAATACGGGGGCTGGACAGTGCCTGGACCAGGGAAAGCTTCAGAGAGGGTTTTTGGGGAATGGGCTCTTTTATCTTGACCGAACCGTAAACTAGGCTGAAAATAATAAGACCTATGCATGCAAACAGGGGCAGGCTTGAGCTGGGAAGTATTCTTTTGTTATATACCAGATTGGTGACCAGCCCTGCCACACCGGCATTGAACAGCACCACTATAAACGAAACCAGAGGTTCTCCTCCTATCTCTGCGGTCTGGATAAACCGGAGGAAGTTGTGCTGGGTATACCCGATTGAACCAAAGGTCAACCCCAGAAACCCGAAACTCCTGGCGTATTCAATTGCTATCCAGATAAAAGGGGTAAGTACTACTCTGTATCTGGGAAAAGCCCTCGCGGACAGATTGATGAGGGCCAGGGCCAGGACCATCCATCCTCCGTACACCACGGTAACAAATCCTACTCCAATCACTGCCAGGTAAGCATTCATCCAGAAAAGGTACAGGCAGTAGAACAGAAACGAACCCGCGATCCCGTAGCATATTGTCTTTTTAAGATTTGTATTATATACTAGGAAAAACAGGGGCACCAGTGCAATAAATCCCAGAGAGTTTACGTTAAAGGGGGGAAAAGAAAGAAGAAGAAGTAATGCAGAGGCAACTGCAAGCGAAATCCCCAGGTGCCATTTAAGTTCTTTCATTTGATTCCCTGGATGCTGTTTAATCCCATAAGGCAGACTGAAACTTTTATCTAATATAAGAATTATTTTTTTTCAGGACAACGGGTTTACTGAAATGCCTCATCTATAGCACGGGAAATGTCCATTATGGAGCAGGGCTTGGAAAGGATATGGAATACGCCGTAACTTTTGGCCAGCTTATGGCTCTTTTCAGAGCCGTAACCGGTAATGATAATAATAGGGATGCTGGTATTTTTTTCTCTTACCATTTTTATAAGAGTCATTCCATCTATTTTAGGCATTTTGAGGTCGGTGATGATCAGGTCAAAGTTTTTTTCTCCAAACAGCCTGTATGCTTGTTCTCCGTTGCTGGCTACAACCGAAGAATATCCTCTTCTTTTTACAATTTCATCAATTAGTTTGGCAATGTTCTGGTCATCTTCGACTATTAAAATATGTTTTGACATTATAAGCTTCTCCCGAAAAGGTCTGAAGTATCAGTTTATTATACTATATTATAAATTATTTTCAAAAGAATTGCTATCCATTGCAGTTATGTAATATAATAAACACAGGGGGGGACATGAGAGATTTTCTTACACTAATATCCGAGGAATATGTGGTGCTGGACGGGGGGATGGGTACACAGCTTCAGCAAAAGGGGCTCACCCCTCAGGAAATACCCGAAGAGTGGAACCTTTCCCATCCCGGAGAGGTTGAACAGATCCACCTTGACTTTTTAACTGCTGGAGCACAGATAATAGAGACAAATACCTTCGGGGGCTCGCCCTTGAAGCTTTCCATGACCGGCAAACAGCACTTGTCTCAAAAAGTAAATAAAAAAGGGGTGGAGCTGGCCCTATCAGCAAGAAAGAAGTTCACACAAGACCCGGAGGCAAGTGAAGAAGAAAGAAACAAGGGGAAGTTTGTAGCAGGCTCAGCAGGACCGAGCGGCAGGATGATGGGAATGGAGGTTTCGCCACAGGAGGTGCAAAGCTCCTATGCTTCGCAGGGTGAGGTTTTGTCATCCTCAGGAGTAGACCTGTTTATAGTGGAGACCATGATGAGTCTGGAGGAAGCAGTGGTAGCCACTAAAACACTGAAAAACAATTTTGGGCTGCCGGTAATTACCTCTATGGTTTTCAATAAAACCAAAAAAGGAGAGTTTCGGACTCTATTTGGGAACACTGTATCTGAGTCTGTTTCCTCTCTGATTGATGCAGGGGCAGATGCGGTAGGAGTTAACTGTGGATTGGTCCAGGATTACATACAGGTCATAACTGAAATGAGAAAAATTACTTCAGCTCCGCTGGTGCTTTATCCCAATGCAGGTGTTCCAAGGAAAAAAGGGGAAAGCACAGTTTTTGAACAGACTCCAGAGGAAATGATCTCCTATCTGTACAGTTCCATTGAAGCCGGAGCTACCATTTTAGGCGGCTGCTGCGGGACCACTCCTGAATACATCAGGCTGCTTTCTCAGAGAATAAAAGGCAGAAAAAGGTGATGCTGTTTACTATCACTGGCCAAAACTGTTTGCATGATAAAAATAGTTGGAAAAATGAAAATACTTGTTATTGAAGACAATCCAGATCACCAGCTTATAATAAGAAGAAAAATAGAGGAGTACTACAGGTATACGGGGGTGCGCATTGATTCGGCATTTGATGCTGAGGAGGCAAAAAACGGGTTGGAGAAATATTCCTACGATACCGTGATTCTGGATTACCGGCTGAGGGAGTCATCCGGACTGAGTTTGCTGAAATGGATGAAAAAAAAGATGATCGACCCACCGGTAATCATGCTTACCAGTATGGAGGATGTGGAGGTAGCGGTCAAGGCGGTTAAATTGGGAGTTTATGAATACATATGCAAGACCAGGGAAAATTTTAATAAACTTCCCATGGTTATTGAAAAAGTTCTGGAGGAGCACCGGATAAAGAAAAAGCTGGAAGAAACTGAATATAAGTACCATACCCTGGTCGAAGGGATGAATGAAGCTGTTTTTTTGATCAGCAGGGAAGGCAAGATAATTTATATATCCAATTCCATAAAAAAGTTATTTGGGTATTCAGAACAGGAGTTCAAGGAAAAATTTCCTGATATGCTGGCTGGAGATGAGAGAAATATCTTCTGGTTCAATTTCAGGAAGGTTCTGCAGGGGGAGGGGGTGGACCCGTTTGTGGTGGCTATGAGAAAAAAAGACCACCGGGAAGTATTCGCAGAAATAAACGAGTCAAGGTTTGTGGATGGAACAACCACCAGAGGGGTGCTGGGTACTATACAGGACGTGACCAGCAGGGTGGTTCTGGAAAAGGAAGTGGCATCTGAGAGAAAGAAAGTCATAGATATTTTTAACAGCATGGTTGACTGGGTGTATATCGTGGATGGGCAGTACAATATCGAATTCATAAACCGTGCACTCGCCAGAAACATCGGCGACCCTTACGAGAAGAAATGCTACCAGCTTTTATACCAAAAGAACCGGCCCTGCGGTTTCTGTAAATGGGGCAATGTTAGGCAGGGGTATACGGTGAGGTGGGAGCTGAAGAGAGAAAAGGGCAGAACATACGATATTATTTCCTCCCCGGTAAAAAATCCAGACGGAAGCATCTCCAAAATGGAGATCCTCAGAGACATAACCAGGAGAAAGAATGCTGAGGAAAAGTACAGGAAGGAAAGCGAAGAGAGACTGAAAGCAAACCGGGAGCTCAAGAAAACCATAGGGCAGCTTAACAGCATGCAGGAGCAGCTGGTACAGTCTGAAAAGATGGCGGCACTGGGGAAGCTGGTAGCTGGTGTAGCACATGAGATGAACAATCCGCTTTTCAGTGCTATGGGGTACACCGAGTTGGTTTTGACTGATTCGGAAATGGACGAAAGTAGAAAAGAAAAGCTCAACACTGTACTTGATTCAATTAAAAGGGCCAAGAACATCATGGAAGACCTTCTGCACTATGTACACAGAGAGGACATTGCCAAGGAAGAAATTAATATTAATCAGGTGGTGGACCAGGCTCTTATGCTGAGAAATTATAATTTGACGGTAAACAATATTCATGTTTCAACCCGAATGGGGCAGGGGCTTCCTCCGGTAAATGGCAACTATTCCAGGCTTCAGCAGGTATTCTTGAACATAATAATAAATGCTGAACAGGCAATTCAGAAGAACCAGGACCATGGACAACTGAACATACGTTCTTTTCTGGATGAAAAAGGACCTTCTGTGGTAGTGGAGATATCAAATGATGGCCCCCCTATCCCTCCGGAAATACTGGGTAAAATCTTTGATCCTTTTTTTACCACCAGGGAGGTTGGCAAAGGCTCGGGACTCGGTCTTTCCACTGCGTATGGAATTATCAAAGATCATGGCGGGGATATCAGGGTAAAAAGTGACAGGATATGGACTGCTTTTCAGGTGATACTGCCGGCTTGTACTTCTGCTTCTCTGCCGGCTGTTTCCAGCAAAAAAGCCCGGGGGATAGGCCAGACTACTGGAAAAGCTCCCTGAAAAACGAAGGTGTTTTTACCACCTTCCCGTTTTTGTCAGTAAAAGGATGCAGCGTATAACCTTCAGCGCCGTCTGACCCATTGGATTTTTTCCATATCCGATAGCCAATTTTTATACTGGCCCCTTTCAGCTCCAGCAGCTCTGCCTCCACCACTACAATATCGTCGTACTGGACACTGCTCCTGTACCTGCAGAATGCCTCTTTGACAGGGAGTAAAAACCCTCTTTTTTCGAGCTGCCTGTAGGACATACCGTATTTTCTCATTAATTCGGCTCTGGCAGCTTCCATCCATGAGAAATAGTTGGTATGATGGGCCACACCCATCTGGTCTGTTTCCACGTACCGCACCCTTATTTCCAGCTGTGCAGTGTACATTGGTTCCTCCAATTTTTTATTGGTAATTGGTAATGTGCATAGTATACTTATGTACATATGCACGTAGAAAGTAAATTACGGAGTAAAGATGAAAAAATACAGATTTTGCGGCCTCCAGATAGAAACAACTTCCCATCCTTCCGAAAACCTGAAAAAGATAAAGGCACTTTTCAACAGGGCTTCCAGGGCGGAGCCGGATTTTGTGGTCCTGCCGGAGATGTTCGAAATTGCACCAGTTCCTTCTGAAGCGTCCGGGTACTCTCATCCTATTCCTTCACAGCTTACCGATACTCTGGGAGAGCTGGCCAGGGAGCATTCGGTTAATCTTATTGGAGGAAGCTTTTTTGAAGAAGAGGACCACAGAATATACAACACTGCTGTAGTGTTTGACAGGGAAGGCCGGATTTGCGGAAAGTACAGAAAAATCCATCTGTTTGATGCATTCGGCTACGGTGAGTCCGATTATATCACCAGGGGTCAAACTCCTTTTGTTTATGAACTTGACGGTCTCAGGTTTGGAGTAGCCATATGCTATGATGTCAGGTTTCCGGAGATTTTTCGCCTTTATGCAGCTGAAGGAGCCCAGGTAGTGTTTGTTCCTGCAGCGTATTTCCAGCCGAACCACGATCACTGGCACCTGAACATCCGCTCCAGAGCCCTTGACAACACTATTTTTGTAATGAGCTCAAACCAGACTGGAAAAAGGTTTGTGGGAAGGAGTATGACTGCAAATCCCTGGGGCATAAGCATCGCCTCAATGGGAATTGAAGAAGGCTATTATATGGTGGAAATAGATGTGGATATAATCGGAAAAACCCGAAAGAAGCTTCCTTTTCTGGAAAATATGCAGTTTAAGGTCTCACCAAGCACATGATCAGAGGACTTTTTACTTCAATTAAAAACCGGGGTACGCCGCCGGGAGAACGGCTGAACATCCCACAGCAACTTTGAAATTGCTTTAGAGCTGGGATATGCCGCCAGCAGGTGGCTGAGCAACACAAAATAACTTCACAGGAAGCTGCTTAAAATTGGTAGACGAGCCTCTTGATATAATCAATTACTTCAAGGGCTGACTTTCTTCCTGCCTGGACTGCAGCATCCAGCTTTCTGAACTGAAGGGCTCTTATGTGCTGAAGTTCTGGAAGAAGCACAACCTCAGGAGGGAATAGGCGATATATCTCATTTTCCTTCCGATAGTCGTAGCTTATGCACAGTGCCTGATGAATCATATACCTGAGAGAATTCCTTGAGAGAACTTTGGCTTTGTTTCTGTTTTTCACAGCCCTGTGGGACAGCCGGTTGTAGAGCCTTTTTGCCAGTGCACTGCGGTTCAGAACAGCAAGAAAGTCAACGTCAGAATAAATTATTACTTCTCCTCCCCTCTGCCTGGCAATATTTGCCATCATTCTGTTCATAATTCCCCCGTCCATATACAGGTAAGAGTCCAGTCTGTAGGGTGGAAACAACCCGGGAAAGCAGCAGGATGCTGTTACTGCTTTTACCACAGGTCCCCGGTCAAATACGACCATTTTTTCTTCGGTCAGCTCTGCGCAGAGAATATACACCGGAGGGTTCAGCTGTTCCAGGGCTGCCTCTCCCAGATGAGTATGGAAGATGCGTTCTGTTTTGTCCCTGTCAAGGATACCCTTCCACGGGTGTTTAAAACTCAGAAGGGAGCTCAGTCTGAAACTTCGGGCCATCCGGACCATTTCAGAGGGTGAGTACCCATAAGCATAGTAGGCGGCGATTATGCTCCCGAAACTGGTGGAAACCATGAAATGGACGGGTATATTGTATTCCTGAAGTACAGAGAGAACTCCCAGGTGGGCAAATCCCCTGGCAGCACCCCCACTGAGCACCAGGGCCACAACCGGTGAAGAGGAGTTGTTTGACGGCAATGCATTGTAGGGCATAGTACCATTTGTTTCCGGATTATATTTTTTCTGCTACCTTGCCCTGAGATGTGGTTATGCGGGTGTAAATCTCGTTTTCCATAAAAATATCCACCAGCCAGGGATCGAACTGGGTGTGTTTTCCATTTTCCAGCTCTGAAAGGGCAAAATCCACACTGAGGGCTTTCCTGTAGGGCCTGGTTGAGGTCATGGCATCAAATGCATCTGAAATAGCCACTATTCTGGCCCCCAGCTCTATGGCATCGCCTTCCAGGCTGTCAGGGTATCCCTGCCCATTGAACCGTTCGTGATGGTTTCTGATTATTTTAAGGCATGGCTTGAAAAAGTCTACAGTTTTAAGGATATTTTCACCTATTATTGGATGCATCTGGAAGCAGTTTCTTTCTTCAAAGGTGAGCTTTCCGTTTTTATGCAGAAGGGTTTCGGATATACCAATTTTTCCTATGTCATGGAGAAGGGCGCCATATTCAAGGGTCTCTATGCTGGAGTGGTCCATATCGGTAAACTGGGCAATTCTGGAAGAAAGGATTCTTACCCTGTTGCAATGGCCGCGGGTATAGGGGTCTTTTGCTTCTATGGTTTCTGCCAGGATCTTCACTGTTTCCAGGTTGGTTTCTTTCAACTTTTTATATGCCTGAAATAATTCCCTGGTCCTTTCTTCTACTTTCTTTTCCAGGGACTTCTGGTACTCCTCGTTCTCTCTGGCCAGCCGCTGGTTTTCCAGCATCATCTCCCGGTAGCGGATAGCCTTCTTTACTGTTTCTACCAGATGTATTTTTCTTACAGGTTTTACAATATAATCAAATGCTCCTTTTCTCATAGTATCGACAGCTGTTTCCAGGTCTGTTAGGGCGGAGAGCATGATAACCGGTATCAGGGGATATTTTCTTTTTACCTTGACCAGCACATCCTTTCCCGACATACGCGGCATTCTAATATCAAGTAGTATGCAGTCAGGCCTGGGCTGTTTCTCCAGCAGTTCAAGGGCTTGAACACCGTCTTCAGCACCGGATGTGTGGAATCCAGACCTGGACAAACTCATTCCAACTACCTTTCGAATTGCAGGGTCATCGTCAATAATAAGCACATTTTTTTTGCTCTCTTCGTCCATTTATCTCTCCCGCCCCATACACTGTTATTTGTATGATAGTGTACCACAATGCTTTGAAACTACCAGGCAAAAACACTGAAGAAACCACCTCCATCAAGCCGATAATAGGATAAAATTATCTGGACAAACCAGCAGGTGGTATATCCGGATAAAAATACTTCCGGTTTAATTTAAGTACACAAGAGTTGTTATATAAAAAAGTATACTAAAACCGCATGTGCAAGCAGCTGCACACTCTCTCTTCAAAACAGGTTGCATAAAATATCAATGTTGGACTATAATTAGATTATATAACAATAATTGGTATTTTCAATGGAATTTGCTATTATCATTATGTTGATAAAAAAAGTAATAATTGTAGTGCCCATTCTGCATCGCAACAATATGAGCTTCCATCGGGTATGATGATAACAAGACCTGTACAAATACAGGTTTTTTTGCGGATTTTTATCAATAACTACAGACTGATGGACAGCTGCCGGCAAGGTAGGATATATGGTTATAAGTCTTTCTTCAATTATCCCGGTTATTTCCTTTCTTTTATACATAATTTTTGCTGGATTTGGACTTTCCAATGCAAGGAAAGAAAAGGTTCACTGGCCCTTTATATTTTATATGCTACTTATGTCCACCTGGAGCTTCGGCTCCTTCATGATGCACGCCAATACCGGCATAGAAACCCCCCTTTTCTGGAACAGATGTATGATGGTCGGAATGCTGGGGGTGCCCATAGCCATTTTCCATTCAGTCCTGAACCTTTTTGAAAACAGGACCCATAAGTACATTTACTTTATTTATGTGGGCTATGTTATATATGGATTTCTTTTATATCATAATTTTACAGGACATATTGTTTCTAATGCCTGGTTTGTAGGGGACCAGTTTTATTATAAACTTGCCGGGAATGCCTACCTGGCATACATACTCAGCTACCTTTTTTTGATTTTCGGAATAGTAGCGCTGCTTAGAGAACTGTACAATGCAAGGGGTGAGATAGTTAAGAAAAAGCTGCGCCTTCCCCTGTGGGGAGGCATAGTAATGCTGGCAGGGGTGCTTTTCAACCTGTATGAGCCGATTGGACGCTATCCCATTGACCTGTTTGCCTCCACCATAAACGCCTTCATCATATTTTATGCTATTTACAAATACCGGCTGGTTCACTATTCGGCATTTGTTATAAGGGCTATTCTGTATCTGGTTCTGGTCATTGTGAGTGCTCTGGCATTTTACGGAATTTCATGGCTCTCATCCAGTGTAATTAGAAAAATGCCCTTTGAATACTCCTTCCTTCTGGCCCTTCTGCTGGGTGCAGCAGCAGCTGTTATTTTTCAGCCTCTGCGTACGGGGACCCTTTCTGTAATAGAGAAGCTATATTTTGGAAAAAGGCTGGATTACTACAAAAGTCTCCGCTATTTTTCGGACAGCCTGAAAACCATAGTGGAGTTGGAACTCCTGGGAGAATCAACCGTTCAGAAACTGAATGACACCTTTGACCTGGAGTGGTCGGCAATACTGGCACTGGATTATACATCAAGAAACTACAAGCTCCTGGCACAGAGCGGGCTTGGTCTTTCCGAGGTCCCGGAAAACTATTTTGTGGACAGGAACATACCTGTAGTAAGGGAAATTGCCAGGGAAAATGCTCCTATATTCGGCTCCGGGATTTTTAAATCGCTGGTCCTCTATTCGCGTAACCATTCCCGGAACCTCCAGCCTGCCCTGATTCTGCCTCTGAAGTTCAAAGATAAAATGAATGGTATGGTCCTTTTGGGAAAGTGCAGGGACAAGGAGTTTTATGACCAGTTTGATATTGAAATACTGGAGATTCTGGCGGGGCAGTGCTCTGTGGCCATGGAAAATGCAATTTCATTTGAAAAGCTGAAAGGCCAGAGAAAAAGACTCCAGAATATGAATAAAGAACTTATCCTCAGCAGAAACAAGCTGGAAGCTTTTTTTGACGGTATAACCACTCCTATCTCCATCCAGGACATCAACTATAATATAGTGGCAGTAAACCTGGCTGCTACCAGGTGCTTCCGCAGGCCTTACCGGGAGCTGCTGGGAAGGAAGTGCTACCAGGTATTTTTCGGAATGAACAAGCCATGTGACAACTGTATGGCCCAGGACTGTCTCCATGCTCAGCTGCCTTTTGGCAGTGAAAAGACCGACCAGCGGACCAAGATGATATTTTCAATCCACTTCTATCCTATCAGTGTTCCGGAGGGCGAAAAAAAGATATTTCTTGAGTTTTTTCAGGATGTTACCCAGCAGAAGAGGCTTCAGGAGGAGCTGGTCCAGTCCGAAAAGCTTGCCGGAATAGGCACCCTTGCTTCTGGCATCGCCCATGAAATAAATAATCCCCTTTACGGGATAATTGGTACAGCAGAAATAATGCACGATGAACTGTCCAGGGACCCCCAGCTGAAAGAATACACCAGGGACATTATTAATTATGCCCAGAATGCAGCTGAGATAATCAAAGACCTTACCAATTATACCAGGAGAGAAGAAAAGAAAACCATGCTTCTGGATATCAAGGAGCTGATTGAGACCTCCCTGAAGCTTGCCGGAAGAGGGCTGAAATTTGACAACATCACGGTAAAAAAATTCTACGAAGAAGACCTTCCCCTTATAGAAGCAAACCCCAATGAGCTGCAGCAGGTTTTTTTAAACCTGGTTATAAACGCTGTACAGGCCATGCAGGGCAGAGGGCAGCTTACCATTTCTACAGAAAAAACTGATGGAAATGTAACAATACGTGTCTCTGATACAGGTCTGGGAATAGAAAAGAAAGAGCTGGAGGACATTTTTAATCCCTTCTTTACCACCAAGGAACCGGGAAAAGGAACAGGTCTGGGTTTAAGCATTGTCCACCAGATTATTTACAATATGGGTGGGAGGGTAAACGTAAAAAGCGAGACGGGAAAAGGAACCACTTTCTACATACATCTGCCCCTTACTAAAGAAGAAAAACACAGAATACGGTTTGTTCATGCCCGGAGCGAAAAAGAGCTGGAAGACGTCTTTTTCCTTCAGAGAAAGATCCTGGTGGGGGAGAAAGGATACCTGGAGGAAACCATAAGAAGAAAAGTGGATGAAAAGGCCTATCATATACTTGCTTACAAGGGTCTTCAGCCAGTGGGGACTGTCTCCTGCGTGACCGACAGGATGGTGCCTGCTCTACCTGTTGAGGGACACTTCAATCTGAAGAACCTGAGGCAGACAAAAAGGTGTGTTGAAATAGACAGGCTGGCGGTACTGAGAGAGGAAAGAAGAGGGGTGATTCCTCTTGGACTGATGACCCTGGCATATCTGTTTGCCAGGTCTGAAAAAGTAGAAAGAATTTTTCTGGATGTTTTTTCGGATGAGAAGAAGCACATCAACATGTACAGCAAGCTGGGTTTTCAGATAATTGGAACCTATGACTGGCATCTTCCGGTTACAGTAATGATGATGGACTATCAGACTGAGTATGAGAAAAAAAGCCAGAGGATGGAAAAGTTTGTGAAGCCGTTTATGACCAGGCTGACCCAAAGGATAGATTACGAGGAAGGCGAAAAGCAGAGAATTATGGAGACTGTGGAGAGTATTATATCCAGTAGTACTCCCAGCAAATGACCTTTCATTTTTTACAGGAAATGCTTTTTTCGGTTTTCTTTCTTCTTATTAAAACTTCTTTTCTGCTTCCTGATTGAAGCACATTATTTTGTCCAGTGAATGCCTGGGCCTGTTTTTGGTGCTTCCTGCTGCGGGGTAACCCATTGCAATAAGAGAGACTACCCGGTAAGACCTCCCCACCTTTAAAAATTTTTTTGCCCTTCCAGCGTTAAACCATCCTATCCAGCAGGTGCCGATGCCCTGTTCCTGGGCCTGAAGCACCAGGTGTTCCCCTGCTATTCCAGTGTCCAGCAGGTAGTAGCTGGTCCCCTGAACAGCTTTTCCCAGCCTGTTTGCAACAATGTCCAGACGGGCAAGTATAACTACGATCACCGGGGCATTCCGTATAAACCGGGTAGGCCTGTATATCCCCCTGGTTACGGTGGTGCAGAAGCGGTTTTTGTAGTGATGCTCATCAATAACTATAAACCGCCACGGCTGGGAGTTTTCCGCTGAAGGTGCCAGGCGGGCAGCTTCAATGCAGTTTATCACCTTGTCCCGTTCCAGGGTGCGCTCGGTGTATTTTCTGACGCTTTTTCTCTGTTTTACCAGGTCAGTGAATGCCATGTAATCCCTCTTCTTTACCTAGGTTTTTAAAAATTAAACCTGGAGCGGATTTTGTCCAGGTCCCAATTTCCGGGTGCTGTTCTGCTCAAAGACCTTTTGACCCCGGTGTAAACAGCTTCGCCTATCAGCTGGCCAAAAAGAGTATGTCCTCCTGCATACTGGATTTCAGTACCATGTCCGGAAACAACGGTGACCGAGTCTGTTCCGGTTCCGGTAGCCTGGGCGCCGGTGACCACACTCTTTACTCCCAGGTCAAACAGGGAGGCGGTTTTTGCTTCAGTTGCGGTTATGACCGCTGAGACCAGACAGTCGTCCAGAAGCCGGGCATTGGTTATTATGACGGTGTTGACTGTTCCCCACTGGGGGACAGGACTTCCGGTAAAGAGTGTGGGGGATTTTTCAGAAGCATTCAGTGCATTGGAAACCCCTGCACTTACT
>JBMCUI010000032.1:0-13693 GCA_048622675.1 Spirochaetota bacterium
GGTGGAGGATACCACCGGTTTTACCATTGCTCCTGGTGGGGCGCCGGCCAATGTAGCTGCTGCGGTGGCCGGGCTGGGAGGCAGCTCCGGTTTCATCGGAAAGGTAGGTGATGATTCGTTTGGTAAACGGATTACAAAAACCCTTGCTGAAGCAGGAGTAGATACCCGGCTGCTCATAATGGATAGAACGGTGAATACTACTCTGGCATTTATCTCTGTAGGAGAAAACAACGAGCCGGACTTTACCTTTTACCGCAGCCATTGCGGTGCAGACCTGGCATTGAGATCGGATGAACTGGATGAGGGGTATATCTACGATTCGAAGATACTTCACTTCGGTTCGCTGAGTTTTACCGGCGAGCCCCTCAGAGCAACCACCAGAAAAGCCATCCAGATTGCCAGGAGTGCAGGGAAGATTGTTTCATTTGATCCCAACCTCAGGCCCTCTCTCTGGGAAAACCTCAGGCATGCCAGAGAAGAAATGGAAAACGGATTGGAGTATGCAGATGTGGTGAAGCTTACCGAAGAGGAGACAGAGTTCATAACCGGGACTTCAAAATTGTCCCGCGGCACTGATATGCTTCTCAAATTTGGGCCAAGGATGATAGTGGTTACCAGAGGGAGCCGCTCCTGCTATTTCAACAACGGCATGGAAGCCTTCGAGGTACCTGCCTATAGTGTGACCCCTGAGGATACTACCGGTGCAGGTGATGCATTTGTAGGAGGTATGCTTTTAAAAATAACCCAAAGGATAAAGACGGACCGGTCTGTATTTACTATGGATAAGCAGGAGGCAGAGGGAATAGTCCGTTTTGCCCATGCCTGCGGTGCTATTATTGTCACCAGAAAAGGGGTAATCCCCGCCCTGCCGACCATCCAGGAGGTCCAGAAGTTCATGTCAGAACATCAATAAGAGTTATTTTCCATCATACCTCCATGCCGTATCTGGGTATTTTGTGAGTGGGGTATATAGCTATTATTTTTCCCTTCCTTTTTTTCCCTGGTACAGGGTCAGTGGTAATAGGGCATTTCAATGTCACCGGCGCCGGAAAAGCATTGATGAACTGGCAGGCATTTCATCAGGTATGAGCGCACTTGATGTGAAGAAAAGCGCGGTAGCGTGACTATTGATTATTTTACCCATCACTCCAGCAGGTGAACTTCAGCTCCTCAGTAGATGGGAACAGGTCAGCAGGATGGTGCTCTAATCCTTTTTCAGCCAGCTCATCATACCCCTGAGTTTTTTTCCCACTTTTTCCATCAGGTGCTCCTGCCCCATTTTCTTTAGTTTATTGTACACCGGTCTGTTTGCCTGGTTTTCCAGGATCCATTCTCTTGCAAATTCTCCGCTCTGGACCTCCCAGAGGATTTTTTTCATGTTCTGGCGCACATGAGAATCAATGACCCTGGGCCCCCTGGTGTAGTCGCCGTACTCTGCGGTATTGCTTACAGAGTAGCGCATGTACTCCATCCCGCCCTCATTCATGAGGTCTACGATCAGCTTCATCTCGTGCATGCATTCGAAATAAGCAATTTCAGGCTGGTAACCGGCTTCAACAAGAGTTTCGAAACCTGCCTGGATAAGGGCGGTAACTCCTCCGCAGAGTACTGCCTGCTCTCCAAAAAGGTCGGTTTCCGTTTCTTCCTGGAATGTAGTGTCCATAACCCCTGCTCTGGTAGCGCCTATCCCTCTGGCATATGCCAGAGCAGACGTTCTGGCTTTGCCTGAAGAGTCTTTGTAAACCGCTATGAGGCTGGGTACTCCCTTTCCTTCTACGTACATCCTCCTCACCAGGTGGCCCGGTCCTTTGGGAGCGATCATTATAACATCCACATCAGGAGGAGGTAATATCTGCTGGTAGTGGATATTAAATCCATGAGAAAATACCAGGGTGTTTCCTTTTTTGAGGTTGTTTTTAATTTCCTTTTGGTATACAGCAGCCTGAATTTCATCAGGCAGCAGTATATGAATAAAGTCTGCCTTGGTGGAAGCCTCCTGTGCAGAAACCGGCTTGAATCCGTGTTCTACTGCCAGATTCCAGTTTTCTGATCCTTCAACATCAGAGACAAGCACTTCCAGGCCGCTGTCACGAAGATTCTGGGCCTGGGCATGTCCCTGGCTGCCGTAGCCTATTACAGCAATTGTTTTTCCCTGCAGTATTGAAAGTTCTGCATCTTTTTCATAGTACATATCTGCCATAATTAATTACCTCCTTGGAGAGTAGGGTGAATAGTAATATTAAAAATGAATTATGTCAATATGCAATAGGAATACCGGCAGTGTAAACTGTGTTTGGTTTTTACCTTATTACATATTATACCTTCCCCATGTTCAAAACGACTTGACACTGGTTGATTATTTAAGAAATTTAAACCATTGGCAGGTTATTGATAATTACTGGAATGCCGGAGATAGAGAATATGGATGATATTGTGAGTGAAATTCTGGATAAGGAAAAAAAACTGGAGCAGCAGATACAGGATGCACACCGGGAGGCAGAAAAAATTACCTCACAAGCGCAGAAGGAAGCATCACAGGAGATAGAAAATGCCAGAAAAGAGGCCCAGGAAATTATATCCGGGGCTGCTGCCGATGCCAGGAAAAAAGCAGAACAGGAGAAGGAAAAAAAATTACAGCAGGCAGAACGGTTTGGACCCAGGCTTTTTGAAGAAAAAAGCCGGAACATTGAACAGGCAGTGGAGCAGGTAGTAGAAATAATTGCAGGCAGAAATTGTAGTCCAACCTCTGGTGCCGCCACCTAAGGAAAATATACTTATGCTAGGACCTGTCAGGAAGTATGGTTTCATCAATGCCAAACTCAGGGCACGAATCAGCAGACTTCTCCCCCAGGATATTACTGAAAAGCTTATAAAAGCTCCCTCTCTAGATGAAGCTGTGGGCTGTCTCCGGGACACTCCTTTCGGAGTGATCGAGAAAGTGTACAGGCAGACAGGTGACTTGAAGAAAGGGGAACTGGAGCTTTTCAAGTATGAGGTGGATCTTTATGGGGAGCTGGAAAAATATGTACAGGGCCGCCCTCTGGAAGTGGTGAGGGGATTGGCTGCGTACTATGAAATCGAAAACCTGAAAAACGCTCTCAGGCTATTTTTTGACAGAACCATAAGAAAGCGAAACATAGAAGATGGCATTCAGTACCTTTACAGACAGTCCATCCTTTACCATATACCTGTAGACGCAATTATAAACTCAGACACCATGGAGCAGGTAGACGAATTGCTCCAGGACACCCCCTATGCTGAAGTGATTGAGCGGTATGGGCATACTGTTGCCAGGGACAGGTCAATTTTTTTTCTGGAAGTGGGGTTGGACCATTTTTACTATGACAACCTGATGAGCAAATTGGAGCAGCTCAGTGGTTTTGATCGGAAAAATGCCCTGGTTCTGGTGGGGGTGGAAATAGACCTGAAAAACATCAACTGGTTGGTCCGCTTCAGAAACTTTTATAACCTTCCCCTGGAACAGGCCCTGAGCTTGATAATCCCAAGGGGAACCCACCTTTCTCCCGGGATGGTCGAGCAGGTATATACATCCCAGAATGTGTCCCAGGTGCTCTCACAGGTAATCGAAAAGAATTATCCCGGTGTTGTCTCCATGCTCAGCGGGTTTGAAAAAGAACAAAAAGATATTTATTCCAGGCTTCTTCTGATTCAGAGGACCCTGGAGGCGGTGATGATGCACCAGGTCAGCAGGGTAATGGGAGGATATCCGTTTACCATAGGAATTGTTTTGTGTTACTTTATCCTTAAAAAGAAAGAAGTAAACAAGGTCCAGACCATTTTGAACGCTAAAAAGTACCATATTCCGGAAGAACGTATCAGGAGACTGCTGTAATGTTTACCGAACCAATGGTCCAGCTGCTGGCAGTAGTAATGGAAGAGGACGCAGACAGGGTAGCGGAGGAGCTTCTGCGGCAGGGAGCGGTTCACTTTATGGATGTAAGTGAACTCCAAAAGCCCTGGTCTGGTAGAGTGCCCGAGCTGGACCTGGAAGTGTCCCTCTCCAGGGTCACAGAAACAAGGAAAAGGATTGAGGATATACTGCATTCGGTAGAAATCTATCCAGAAAACACCCGGAAGCTGGACCTGAAGGGGAGAAAAACTGTACATATTGATGAAATCAACACCACTCTGGACGATCTGTCTTCCCGGATTGAATCAATCAGAGAAAACCAGCGTTCGGTGCAGCAGGAGATAGCCAGGCTGGAGGAGCTGAAAAGACAGATAGATGTTTACCCGGGAGGGCTCCCAGGAATAGACCTGGACCAGAAGTATTCTTTTATTACTATGATGACCGGGATTGTTGCTCCGCAGAACATAAAAGAGTTGGAACATTCTCTGAAAGATTTCCCCTCGGTTGTTTTAAGACTTGGCCGGAAGGAGGAGGGTTTTCTGGTGTTAGTCCTGTTCATGAAAAGGGACCAGGACCAGATCGAAAAAATACTTTCCACGGCGGGCTGGAAGTCCTACCAGCTCCCTCCGGAGATAACCGATTTAAGGGGAGATATCGGTAAAGAAATTACCAGTAAAATACGTACTCTGCAAAACAAGCAGAATGAACTTTGGCAGAAATCGGTTGATTTGGTAAAGCAGAACACCTCCAGGCTGACGGATATGTGGGTCCAGCTCAGGATAAATGAGCTGGTTTACAGAATAAAGACTTATTTCCGCCACACTTCCAGCACTGTAATTTTTTCCGGATGGCTGCCCCGCTCCAACCAGGATTCTGTGGCTGAAAGTCTGTCCCGCATTACCGGAGGACGGTACTACCTGGAGTGGCACCAGCCGGCAGAGCTTATAAAAGACCACAATATGCGGGAGAATGTTCCGGCAAAACTTCGAAACCCCAGGTTCCTGGCGCCGTTCCAGATGCTGGTTACCAGATACGGTATTCCCGAGTATGGCTCCATTGATCCTACCCCGGTAGTGATGGTATCCTATCTAATCATGTTTGGACTGATGTTTGCAGATGTTGGCCACGGGGCGGTGCTGGCTGTTCTGGGAGCGATGGGCAGCCTGTTTTTCAGAAAGAAAACCTGGCTGGACCTGTCAAAACTGATAATCTGGTGCGGGTTTTCTTCCATGGTTTTTGGTGGTTTATTCGGCTCCTATTTTGGCATGAGCATGGTAGCTCCACTGTGGTTTGATTTTCACGGAATTGTCTCAGGCCAGCCTCACACTGAATCATTTGTTAAAAATATATTTGATATACTGGCCATATCGGTTTATTTTGGTATGGCCATAATCGGCATAGGTCTGGTGTTCAGCTGGATAAACTCCTGCATCCAGGCAAAATGGGAACAGCTTTTTCTGGGCAATACTGGGCTGGTGGGTGGGTGGATATACGCCGGTGGAGTCTACTCAGCATACTACCTGGTCAGCCACAGCTATAAACAGCTTCCGGGCCTTGGCGAGCTTTTTTTACTGCTGGGGCTGCCCTCGGTAATGATTTTGTTCAGAGAAGGGTTTGATTATTACCGTACTCAAACACAGTCAGGGAAAAAGCCCGGATTATTTGCTCCTTTTTATATTCTCATGCAATGGGTGGTAGAACTTCTCGAGGTATTCAGCAGATACCTTTCCAATACTCTTTCCTTTTTAAGAGTGGCGGGGCTGGGAATTGCCCATGTGAGTCTGATGATTGCATTTTTCGAGCTGGCCAGAATGGCTAACGGCGGAGCAGCTGGTCCTCCTTACAGCCCGGGGTACATTATGGTACTGGTGTGTGGAAATTTGCTGGTTATCGGTCTGGAGGGCCTTTCTGCCGGGGTACAGGCGCTTCGTTTAAATTATTACGAGTTCTTTTCCAAATTTTTTCATCCATCTGGCAAGGTGTATACCCCGGTTTCTCTTGCAGGTACTGACTAATTGAGGAGGGAAAAATGAAAGATCCCAGAAAAAGGTTGAGAAAACAGATTTTTACAAGTGTGGTGGTATTGTTTTCTTTGCTGGCCATATTTGGTACGGCGGCTGGTGTAAAGATATTCGCACAGGATACTCCACAGCCGGCACAGACGGCTGCCCCTGAGGAAATATCTTCGGAAGGGGCAAAGGTTGCAGGATATGCCTTCCTGGCATCGGCTGCTGCTTTCGGACTGGGGGCTCTGGGAGCAGGGATTGCAATAGGCAGTGTGGGTTCTGCAGCTATGGGGGCTGTTTCTGAGAAACCGGAAGTGGCAGGACAGGCTCTTATATTTGTAGCACTTGCAGAAGGGCTGGTAGTATTTGGATTTATTACTGCTTTGATGATTTTGGGAAAAGTGTAAAACCGCACCGGGCTTACACATGGTATTTTACAGGATAAAGGTTCGGTTTGTATGAAGTATTACATAATAGGTGATGAAGACGCAGTCCTGGGTTTTGGAATGGTGGGGGTGAAGGGAAGTATTGTCGAAACTTCCGATCAGGCCAGACAAGCTTTTCAGGATGTTCTGGAGGACAGGGAAGTGGGGATAATTATTATAACTGAAAGAGCAGCGGAGCTTATCCGCCCTCTGATCAAGAAGTATGTATTTACAGAACGCTTTCCCCTGATAGTGGAGGTTCCGGACAGGCGCGGTCCGGTGCCTGGAAAACCGGGCATCAGGGAAACGGTCAACCAGGCTGTGGGAATAAGCATTTAAAAGGTCCTTAACATGAGCAGAAACCACAATGACACCACTGAAAACAATACCGGGAAAGAGGCCCTTATGGAGGGCCTGGAGAAGAATGCCCAGAAAGAGCAGGAAAAAATCCTCTCTGCAGCCAGAAAAAAAGCCTCAGAACAGCTGGAATACGCTGAAAGCAAGGCCCGGTCAATAATCGAAGAGGCCAAGAACCGGGCCGCCCAGGAAAAAGAAAAGGTTGGAAAAAAAGTTTTATCCGGACTCAATATTGAAATCAAAAGAAGACACATACGTGCTCGAGACAGGTTGTTGAGTTATGTGCTGGACAGGGTAAAACAGCAGATGAGTTCAATGATAGAAAAGCCCGGGTACAGGGAGGTACTGTGCGGCTGGATAGCGGAAGCTATGGTGGGACTGGGAACAGATAAAGCCACAGTTAATGCCTCTCCAAAAGAAAAAAAGCTGCTGGACAGCGATTTGCTGGAGGAGGCAAAAAAGAAGGCAGGGCAGATTACCGGCAGTTCTATGGAGATTGAGCTGTCCCAAGAGGCTCCTCTCAGCCGGCAGGGGGTGGTTTTAACTTCTGCTGATGGCAGAAGGGCCTTTAACAACCAGGTAGATACGAGGCTGCTGCGGTATCAATCTGAAGTACGCAAACTTATTTACCATAATCTGTTTGAGGAGAAGCAAAAGTGAGTGCTCGGGTTGCTGGCATGGTAAGAAGGGTAAATGGACCGGTGGTGGAGGCGACGGGGGTTAAGGATGCCATGATGTACGAGCTGGTCCAGGTGGGAGAAGAAAACCTGGTAGGAGAGATAATCAAGCTGGAAGGCCAGAGTGCAATTATCCAGGTTTACGAGGATACCACCGGGATTGCTCCCAGGGACCCCATATACGGAAGCGGTATGCCCATATATGTGGAGCTGGGACCGGGGCTCATGGGAACCATCTATGACGGTATTCAGAGACCTCTGGAAGAGATAAGAAACATTACAAATCAATTTATTGAACGGGGCGTACGGGTGCCCCCTCTGAACAGGGGAAAAAAATGGCGGTTTGATCCTCAAGCGGAGACCGGACAGATGGTTTACGGGGGGAGTATTTTGGGAGAAGTTGAAGAAACTCAAAGAATCAATCACAGGGTGCTGGTTCCGCCGGATGTCCAGGGCAGGCTGAAATCTATAGCTGCAGGTGGAGAATATACAGTGGAGCAGCCCATAGCTTTAGTAGAAACCTCTGAGGGAGAAAAAGAGGTTTTCTTGATGCACCGGTGGCCTATCCGCCAGCCCAGGCCGGTTAAGCAGCGCCTGGCTGCAGAAATACCACTTATAACAGGTCAGAGGGTAATAGATACCCTGTTTCCGGTAGCCAGAGGAGGCACCGTAGCTATACCGGGTGGTTTTGGTACCGGAAAGACCATGGCCCAGCAGGCCCTGGCCAAATGGTGCGAGGCAGACATAATAGTGTACATAGGGTGCGGGGAAAGGGGAAATGAGATGACTGATGTGCTTACAGAGTTTCCCAGGCTCAAAGACCCCTGTACCGGCAGGACACTTATGGAAAGGACAGTGCTTATTGCAAACACCTCCAACATGCCTGTATCGGCCAGGGAGGCCAGCATCTATACCGGGGTAACCATTGCTGAATATTACCGTGATCAGGGCTACCATGTTGCTATTATGGCGGATTCCACCTCCAGGTGGGCGGAAGCACTCAGAGAGCTTTCCGGCAGGATGGAGGAAATGCCGGCTGAAGAAGGGTTTCCTGCTTATCTGCCCACCAGGATAGCTGAGTTTTATGAGAGAGCCGGTTATACCACCACTCTTTCCGACAAGGAAGGTTCTGTTACCATCATCGGTGCTGTTTCGCCTCCGGGGGGAGATTTCTCTGAGCCTGTTACCCAGCATACCAAGCGTTTCGTGCGCTGTTTCTGGGCTCTGGACCGGGGTCTGGCAAATGCAAGGCACTATCCTGCTATTTCATGGCTGGACAGCTACAGTGAGTACCTTTCAGATGTAGTGCCCTGGTGGGAGCAGAACGTAGGGGCAGACTGGAGCACAGACAGAGAGGAGATAATGGACCTTCTGCACCGGGAAGTCAAGCTCCAGCAGGTGGTAAAATTGGTAGGTCCTGACGCACTGCCGGACAGCCAGAGATTTGTACTGGAAGTGTGCAGCCTGTTTAAAAACGGGTTCCTGCAGCAGAATGCTTTTGACAGGGTGGATATGTATACCACAGTTCAGAAACAGTTCAAGATGCTGCATATAATACTTACTTACTGGAGGAGGGGAAAGCAGGCCATTCAAACAGGAGCAACTCTGGTGAAACTCCGCCGGATGAAAGTATACCAGGAGATTGTAAAAATGAAATACAGCATTCCCAACCATGACCTTTCAGGCCTGGATAAAATAGAGGCCAGGCTGGAGCGGTCAATGGACCAGCTGGAGAGTATCTATGCATGACCTTTCAAAAGTATACAGTATAGATGAATACAGAAAAGATCTTATTAAAGGTAGAGAATACATCGGTTTGAGCAGGATAGACGGTCCTCTTGTTTTTGTGGCCAATACCCATCCTGTGGGATACCGCGAGCTCATCGAATGTATAGACTCACAGGGCAGGGTAAGGCTGGGGATGGTGCTGGATACTTCCACAGACATGGTGGTTGCCCAGGTCTTCGAAGGTACCTCCGGGTTTAACATCCCTTCCACCAGGGTAAGGTTTCAGGGAGAACCGCTCAGGGTCCCCATATCCAGACAAATGCTGGGCAGGGTTTTCAATGGGCTGGGCCAGCCTATTGACGGCGGCCCGCTGCAGGAAGCTGATGCAGAGCTTAATGTAAATGGAAGCCCCATTAATCCCACTGCCCGCACCTACCCCAGAGATTTTATCCAGACAGGAGTCTCGGCCATCGATGGGATGAATACCCTTATCCGGGGTCAGAAGCTTCCCATATTCTCCGGCAACGGGCTCCCTCACAACCAGCTGGCTGCTCAGATAGCCAGGCAGGCTCAGATCAGAGGTGAACAAGGGGAGTTTGCCTGTGTGTTTGCGGCAATGGGAGTAAAACATGATGTAGCCCAGTATTTTATGAGGTCCTTCGAGGAAACAGGAGTGCTGGAGAATGTGGCCCTTTTTCTTTCTCTTGCGGATGACCCTTCCATAGAGCGGCTTATTACTCCCCGGTCAGCACTTACCCTGGCTGAATATCTGGCCTTTGACCAGAACATGCATGTTCTGGTCATTATGACGGATATGACCAACTACTGTGAGTCGTTGAGAGAGATATCCACTATTCGGGGTGAAATTCCATCCCGCAAAGGCTACCCCGGGTACCTGTATTCTGACCTGGCAGAAATTTATGAACGCTCCGGCATGATAAAAGGCTCGGAGGGGTCCATTACCCTCCTTCCGGTGCTTACCATGCCCAATGATGATATTTCTCACCCTATTCCTGACCTGACCGGTTATATTACAGAGGGACAGATTGTTTTTGAAAGGGATATGTATGGCAGAGGGATATATCCTCCTGTGGCCGGGCTGCCTTCTTTATCACGGCTGATGAAGGATGGAATAGGGGAGGGGATGACCCGCGAAGACCACGCCCATGTGGCAAGCCAGCTTTTTGCCGCCTACAGCTATGTAAAGGATGTGCGCAACCTGGCTTCAGTAATTGGTGAGGAGGAGCTTACTCCTCTGGACCATACCTACCTGGAGTTTGGTGACGAGTTCGAAAAAAAGTTGATTTCTCAAGAAATAGATGAAAACAGGTCTATAGAGCAGACCCTGGAGCTGGCATGGGAAGTGCTGAGGGTGCTTCCTCCGGAGGAGCTTCACCGTATCACAGAACAAGAGCTGGAGGAATATTACAATGCATGAGGTGCCTCCAACCAAAACAAGTCTGATGAAATTAAAAGACCAGCTGAAATTCGCCGAACTGGGCCATGAACTTCTGGACCAGAAGCGCAACATCTTAATAGTGGAACTTCTGGGTCTGGTGGACCAGACTGCAGACCATCAAAAAAGGATAGAGGAATCCCTGGCAACAGCCTACCGCAGCCTGGAACATGCTGTCCTGGATATGGGTAAACTTAAGGTGCAGCATCTTTCCAGTGCTGTAAATATCCAGGCGGATGTTGAAATAAAATCGCGAAGGGTGATGGGGGTAACCCTGCCGGTGGTGAATACAAATTTCTTTGAAAATCCTCCTCATTACAGCCCTATGGGAAACAGCTTCTGGATTGATGGTGCCCTGAATGATTTTAAAAGTGCCTTAAAGCTTATGGGTAAACTGGCGGAACTGAAGATTTCGGTTCAGCGGCTCGCCAGTGAAGTAAAGAAAACCATACGGAAGGTCAATGCTCTGGAAAAAATTGCTATACCTGAGCTGAAAGATACGATAAACTATATCCAGAGTAAACTGGAGGAAAACGAAAGAGATATGTTTGTTCTGATGAAAATGGTAAAAAGCAGGCTGGAGAAAAAAGAATCACCCGGGGGAAATACAGGTGACCACACCGGTAAATAGAATAATGGTATATATAGATGGTACCGAGCAGTCTATAACTGCTGCCATGTACGGGCTGGCCCTGGCCAAATTTATAGGCAGCGAGCTGGTGGCCCTGTACATAATCAATACCAAGGCATTGAACGACCTGGTAAAGGCCAGAATATTCCTCAAGGAAGAGCAAACAGAGTATGCGGAAGACCTCCAAGCTGATGCTGAACGGTACCTGAAGCATGTAAAGGATCTGGCTGAGAAAAAAGACGTTCCCATTGAAACCATCAGTCTGACCGGCAGTGTACACCAGGAAATAGTAAACATGGTAAAGCAGAAAGAGATCGATTTATTGGTTATAGGAGAAGTATCCAGAATAAGGAGCAGGAGGGACGAGTTTTATGATGAAGCGGAGCGGGCCATGAGGGCTGTGCCCTGTTCGGTTTTGATAGTAAAGGACGAAGAGCGGGTGTGGGACATTTACAACTCTATTTGAGTGTGGTTTTTTGGAGTGGGCTCTGGCGGCAAAAGTATTGTTTCGCTATTTTAGGAAAACGATATATCTTTTAAATAACTTTAAAGTTAGATGGTGGTGATGCTCAGCCGCCTCGCTGGCGGTGCAGCCCCTCTTTTAAGAAATCAGGAAGTGTGTTTATAAATATAAAATCTACACTTACTTTATTCATGCAATGAGGTTAGTATGGCGCTTGTGGACATAATTACACCGGAAGTGGTAAAAGTACCCCTGGAGGCCAGGGACAAACCAGAGGTAATCAGAGAACTGGTCCAGATATTAAAGGACGCAGGAAAGATAAAAGACCTCGACAGTGTAGTTGAAGCAATACATCAAAGGGAGCAGAAGGGGAGTACCGGTCTGGAGAGCGGAATTGCTGTCCCTCATGCCAAAACCGCTGCTGTAAAAACCCTGACTGTTTCTATTGGCATTTCTCGGCGTGGGATAGACTTTGATTCCATGGACGGAAAGCCCTCTCAGCTTTTTTTCCTGATTCTGGCTTCTCCCGACCAGTCAGGCCCCCATATTGAAGCACTTGCGGAAATTGCCAGGCTTACCAGGACAAGAGCATTCTGCAAAGCAATGCTCAATGCTGGCTCCCCCCAGGAAGTGGTAAGCCTGTTCAGGGAAGATTAAATGTATAGGTGCTGCATTTATCACTACATCCTTCCTGCACTACTCCCACAAATTCATGCCCAAGTATTACCGGTGGCTTTATACTGGATATTCCGTATGTATATGCCTTTATATCGGTACCACAGATCGCACATGCGGAAACATTTACGATAAGGTTGTTCTTCGTTAGTCTGGGCTCATCCATTTCTTTAAGTACAATATTATTTACTCCTTCATATACCAGTGCTTTCATAGTAAGTCACCTCATACCGATTTATTGGAAATCTTCAACATAGTGTTTTACAATTAGTAAATTACACAGCCAATACACCCCTGTTACTTTTCCAGAATGACTGCTTTTTGTTCCATCAATGGCATAGTAATTGCTCTATATAAACAGTTGAGACCATGCAAGTATGAAAGATAAATGACCTTTCTTTTGAAAAGGGCAACTACAAGTATATTTAATTTTTTAAATAGTGAAAAGGAAAGAAAAAAACATGAGTATTGACTATGCCCGGCTGGATCATGAACACAAGCTGAAGCTGGCCCTGCAGAAGATGCAGAGCATGGATACAAATATCAGACCACTAAATTCATCCGGAATCCCCGGTGGGCTTGTAAAGTTCAGTCCAAATGAAAAGCGGGAATTCATCATTGTTGGAGACCTCCATGCAAACAAAAGAAACCTCAAAGCGATATTACAGGACTCAGGCAATCTCTACCGCCTGGAGGAAGACCAGGCTGTTATGGTCTTTCTTGGAGATATTGTTCACGATGAAAGAACCGGGCACCTGAAAGAAATGCACTCTTCCATACAGGCCATGGATATAGTCATCCATCTTATCAACAAGTATCCCCATAACATCATCTATCTGAAGGGAAACCACGATACCTTTGATCCCAGGCTGTCCAAAAACAGCATCCAGCAGGGGCTGGAGCATATGAATGCCCTCATTGAACAGTGGGGAGCGGAATATGCGGAGCTGATGGAGCAATTTGTTGAATCTCTTCCGGTGATGGGAGTGCATCCGTATTTCTTAGCCGCACATGCCGGTCCGGTACGTGGAGGAATAACCAGGGGGGAGCTGATTAATATTGACCATTACCCAGGCTCCAAACACCAGTTGATATGGAACCGGATAAATGAAACACGCACCACTCCCAATCAGAAGGAATATGGTCCAGAAGATCTGGATGCACAGCGGTATGCCCTGAACCGCGCAGGCAATACCCCGTTTTTCGTGGGGCACAATCCCATATGGCACTCGGGAGGAAAGGACTCGGTATGGGTGGAGCCGCTTCAGATACATGACTATGTGATACTCTACAGCGGGGCACAGAATGTATGCCACTATATTTCTATCAGAAGATCAAAGCGTTACTGTATAAAATATGCGAACCTGAAGCTGAAAAAGAAGCGCTTCGTGCTTGAGTGAAAAG
>JBMCUI010000033.1:0-13623 GCA_048622675.1 Spirochaetota bacterium
GCCTGGAGGTACCTGGTAATGACGTATTTTTTGCTCCTGAGCTGCCTGTCGGGCCGGAGGAGTGGGCACCTTTTTGCCCTGCATTCCCCTCTTCAGTCGGTGCCTCACCTTCTGCAGCTTCTGCCATTTCCAGTACTTTTTTTACCGGAGGGCTCTTGAGCATTTTGTCTGCTTTTTTTACCAGCTTTTTCAACTGGCTTATCCGTTCTTCGGTTATGTTGACTGTATCCTCTACAGACTGGTTGAGCTCAATAATAAGGTTTTCCACTTCTTTTGTGTATTTCCCCAGAATAGACTCAGGAACATTTTTCCTTATTTTATTGTTGAGTATAACAAAAGCAATAAAAACTATAATAATGTTTATTAACGTTATATATACAAGTTCCATTTTCTGAATAATATGGTAATGGGTAATTTACCTTGATGTGTCAATTACCGTACCTTTGTATGGTTCACTGAAATCATCTTTGCCCCGGCTTTTACGCTGGTCGGACTTTTTCCTTTTTTTAACTTCTGCACGAGCCTTGCCACCTGAAGAGCCTTCAGCCTTGTCATCAACCCTGCTGTTTTCATCAGGATGGGGCCTGAGAGGATTTACCTGGCTTGACTCTCTCTGGGCTTTCTCCCCCATCTGCTGGGCCTTGACTGTAGACTGGGCAATAACTATTCCTTCCTGCTGCATCTGCTGCATCTTGCTTACACTCCCCATTCTTACCAGCAGGGCCTGTAAATCTATAGGAAGTATGGGCATACTATCTCACCTTCTTTCCTGCAAGTTCCGGTACATTCACCTCTTCGTACTTCTTCATCCGTATCCTCCCACCTTCCAGTACAAAGGTAACATACTTGAACTCATTGGTTACATCATAGTATATATCTTTTATGGCTATCCTTACCCCTGGATAAACATTTTTGGAAACAGCTACCTTGCCTATGGTTTTCAAAAGCTTCAGGTAGGACTTCAGCTCGTTCATCTCTTCGTCGATCTCGCTCAACCGAACCGTAAGCTCGTCCCTGGAGGAAAGCATTTTCTCCAGCAGTTCTTCCCTATCGTCTGAGAGTCTTCTTCCACCTCTTTTCTGGTTCTCCAGAGTATTAATATTGGCATTCAGCTTCTCCAAAGAACCCTGGCTCTCGTTCTTTTCTTTTTCCAGGTCATAAAGTCTCTGCCTGGATTTGGGGTCCACCCCAACCTCCAGCACTGTCTCAGTAAATGATACAGAACCCAGAGTTTTGGTCGTTACAATTTCACCTGCCCGGATTTTTCCACCTACAATAGTGGCCCTCTTACCAAAGCATACTACCTTCTCTGTAGCATCCACCTGGCAGTGCATGATACCGTCCTGCACCAGCACGTCTTTGCCTGCCTCCACATTGGCCTGCTCCAGAAACTTGGCCCATATGGTATTGCCTGCTTTTATGGTGCCGCCGAGCTTCCCCATGGCCCCCTGCTTAATGTTTATGTTGCCCTCTGCATCCAGAAGACATTTCCCCACGCTCCCCCTGATGTCAATATCTCCGGCTGCTTTTACCGAAAACCCGTCTTCAACGTTTCCTTTTACGATTACAGTACCAAGGAATACAATATTTCCGGTATGCATATCCACATCACCGTTGACCTCGTAAATGGGCTCAACATTTATCTTTCCGTTGGAAAGGACCACCTGCCCGTTTATGGTGGCTATAACACTCATGCCATCCGCGGAAAGCTCGGTGTTCTTTCCCGGGTTGAGACTGGTGTCTTTACCGGATTTTGCCTCCAGGAGTTTGTTGGTAACTGTCCTTCCGGGCTTTCCTTCAGTAGCATTTACCTTGGTGGCAAGAAGCTGGCCCGCCACCACGTTTTCCACCAGGTCAAGGTCTTTAAAATCTACCTGTCCTTTTTCATCCTCCTCCAGATGCACTTTTTTTTCTGTTCTGAAATGGTATTCAATACGTGCATCTTCTCCATGCTGAGGTTTAATCCCCTCGGCCACAGGTATAGGAGTATTGTACACCTCGTCTTCCAGGGATTCTTGTATCACTTCCTGGTTTATTCCCACCGTCACTCCAGCCCCATTCAGAGCATCCAGTACATCATCCATATCCAGGTCCCTTCCACCCGGCCCCGGAGGAATAAATGTAGCAGCAGCCCTCATTTGGTCTTCAGTAACTTCCACCACCACCCTTGCACTGCTTTTTTCACTGGGGGTGAACTCTGCTATCTTCACATACTCCCCGGAGGCTTCTCTTACTATTCTGGCAATTTTTGATTTATCAAAATCACCTGCCCCTCTTCTGGAAAGAACCTCCAGCACCTCCTCTACCTTCACTTTTTTGCCTCTGCCTCTGGGAGGGCTGACCTTTAGAAGCACCCCCACCCTGCTGAGTTTGACCCTGAAGTAACCGTCCGCATCTTTTCTCAGTGCCTCCACTCCCTGGTCTGCAGACTGTTCTGTGCCGGCAAGCAGGTCGCTGTCAAGTCCTGAAATCGCAGACACCGGCTTTATCATAAGCCGGTAAGGCTTTCTGGACAACAGGGACTTTTTCCCCTGCTCCAGTATATCATATTCCAGATCACTTATATTCAGGCCCAGGGCCTGAGCAGCCTTCTCCAGCCCCTCTTCTATGGAATATGCTTCCACCTCGACTGACTGGGGCCCATCACCAGCTTCCTGTTCATCAAAAGAAATATCCCTGATGGCATCCTTTAGCTTTTCAAAAGATGAAGCTGCCATTTACATCACCTTCCACTTTAAATTACCATACTTTTTTTTATGTTCAGAAGCTTGCTCCTCAATCTCACTATGGCCTTGGTATGGAGCTGCGA
Organism: Spirochaetota bacterium; assembly: GCA_048622675.1. Classification (GTDB taxonomy): domain Bacteria; phylum Spirochaetota; class B62-G9; order B62-G9; family DRHN01; genus JBMCUI01. The sequence continues at coordinate 2,810 of JBMCUI010000033.1, forward strand.
AATCCTGGACTCGGTAACCTGCAGGACTTCCCCTATTTCTTTCAGGGTAAGGTCCTCGTAGTAATAAAGGATAAGCACCTTTTTTTCTTTTTCCGGCAGCTCGCTTATGGCGTTTACAATGATCTTCTTGATTTCTTCCTTTTCCACTATTGCTTCAGGATTGAGGCTCTTGGGGCTTTCAATTGTTTCGGCTACCGATACTTTGTCACTTTCATCACCCACATACCATATATCGCTCAATGAAAGCACCGAAGCACCTGATAGTTTGAGTACCAGTGAATGAAAATCCTTCAAGCTTATCCCCATCTCCCTGGCTATTTCTTCGTCTTCTGCAGACCTTCCCAGCTTATTTTCAAGCTTGCCTATAACCCTTTCCAGCTCCTTGGCCTTCTGCCTTACAGACCTGGGAACCCAGTCAATGGACCGCAGCTCATCGTAAATTGCTCCCCTTATTCTGGTCACAGCATAGGTCTTGAACTTTATGTCTCTATCCGGGTCAAACTTATCAATGGCATCCAGCAGCCCAAATACCCCGCAACCCACCAGGTCGTCAAAATCTACGTTCTGAGGCATCCCAATGGCGATTTTTCCTGCAACGTACTTGACCAGAGGGGCATATTTATTGACAAAGTGTTCTCTAATCCTGTGATCTTTGTTTTTTTTGTATTCTTTCCACAGTTCTTCTTCGGATTTATCTTCAAACACTTTTTACTCCCATACTTAAGGGTTTGAAACAACTATTATGCACTGGTCAGCTGGAAAGAACTATCAACAGCACAAATAATACAATTACAACTACTATTCCACCTATTACCAGGGCAGGCTTGATGTCCCTCCGGGGGGATTCAGGAAAAGCAGGCTCCTGCTGGCCCTCCTTCCTGGAAACCACCCTGGCATCGGAGGAAATCTTAAACATCCCCATAATGCCCGGACCAAATTGGGTTATTACCCCTACACTGTCTCCTTCCAGGGGTTTTACCTCAACTATCCTGGTGAAAATGGGTACTTTCAAATTGTCCACCTTTGCTCCCAGAAGCTGGGCCAGGTAATCTCCGATTTCCCTCTCATCAGTAATTCTTACCTGGATTTCATCTCCAAACTCAAGCTCACCTATCTCCACTCCACTCACCGGTGATAACACCGGCTCGGTGCGTAAAACAATAAGAGTCTGCTCCCTGCGGTCTTTTTCCAGGGGAGAAGACTCGGAGGAGGGTTTTTCTTCCTGGTCCTGCTCGGTGTGCTGCTCTGCTTCTTCCCCGGGCAGTGCCTTGTTGAGCTCAAAGGCATCGGTCATCTGAACATCGAACTTGACTGCAATATTTGTATCAGTGAAAATGTTGTACAGCTCATCAACCAGAAGATTGTTCAGCTGGTCATGATTGACCTGCTTTCCTATTTTGAAAATACCTGACAGCTTACTTACAAATTCTCTCTGGTTTATCCTATCCTTCAGATTTTCTATTTTCAGTCCATCCACCCTTCGGTTTCTGGCGTACTGGTAAAGCTCCTGTTCAAGCTGGTGCCAGTCTTTTTTTATGTCCATTTTACCGATTTCTTTTTCATCCGTTACCACTGCCATCAGTCTCTTTATCCGGTTTTCGCGTTTATCGTAACAGAAAAATACTACACCGTAGTACCCTGTTATCTGAGTAATAAACTTGAACTTCAGGGCAAAAATGTCCTTGGGTACAGCCTCTATTATTCTCCTGGCTCCGTCCGGGTCGCCGCCGGTAAAATCCAGGAGCATCCTGGCCAGCCTGTGATCACACCCGGTGGTTTCCACCAGTGTGCTTACAGCAGATTTGTCATCATTATGTACTTCCAGGCTGCTTTTAGCCTCGTTGTTCATTTTGTTTTTTTACCTTTTTATAGTATAATTTACCGAAAAATTTACACCCAGCCAGCTGTCCCTGCCTACTCATTTTCTTTCATTACCCTCTGTATAGCTCTGGCAATAGCCTGAGGGTCATTGGGAATCCTGGACTTGCCTACTGAAATATAGCTCTTTTTTGCTTCCGGAGCAGAATGTTCCTGTTGTTCCTCCTTGGTCTCTTCAGGTTCGGACCCTTGTTCATCCAGCTCCTCTTCAAACAGGTAGTCCATTGAAGGAATCTGCTCATAGATATCCTTCTGTTTCTGCTGATCACCTGTTTTTTCCTTTCCTTTTTTTTGTACCCCGGATGTTCCACCTTCAGGCGAGGTGTGTGCATCAAACGAAAAGTTTTTCTGCCCTTGTTGGGAAGACCCGGAAGCCTGCTGCTGTTCCTCCCATTCGCCAGGTTCCAGCCCGCCAGCAGGTGTATAATCCCCGGCACCGGAGGCACCTTCACCTGCCTGCTGGTTTTCATCCTGCACCAGGTAATCAACCAGTCTGCCGGTTTCTTTGTCTTCATTGTGCCTGTGCTCTTGTTCCTGTTCCTGCTCATTTTCAGATGCCAGTTGTTCGACTTCAGGTATGTACTGGCGAATTACATATATTCCCCCATAGGTGATAGCCCCGAACAGGGCAGAACAAATAAAAGCTCTCATTACAGCTATACCTGCCTGGTTCTGGACCGTCAATCCAATAATCAGTGACACCAGAAAAGCGAACCCCACAGCACCAAGGAGCACTTTCTTATCTGTAGAAAGGTTTAGTTCATTCATACTAATAAAATACCTTTGCCTATGAAAAAATCAAACAAAAAGCTGTACACCCTCCGCCCTGACTATCTCAGCCGTCCCCCTGTACGGCAAAAGCTATCCGGCCCCAAAAATGGATTTCAAAAACCTGGAAAAACCTCCGGTTGGTGTATATTCAATATTTGACAACCTGCTCACCAGATGCTTTACGGACTGTGAAGCCTTGCTGTTTGGAGCACTCTTTATGAAGGGGTCCTGTTTTATCACCGCCTTCTGGACAGAATTATCTTCAAACATGAACCCCAGATTGTCAACTTTTATGTTTAAAAACTGACCTGCTATATTAATCACTCTCTCTGCTACTCTCTTTCCCTCTCCCACAGATCTCACCCGATTGACCACCAGCTTTATACCCGGCCCGTTGACATTGGAAGAAATGCTCTTTATTATACCGTATGCATCAGTAATTGCTGTAGGCTCGGGGGTGGTCACAATGATAGCATCATCAGCAGCCCTCAGAAAAGAAAGCACATTCGGCGAAACCCCTGCACCTGTATCAATAATGATTACATCCGCATAACTCAACTCCCGCAGCTCCTCTACAAACGAGCTCCTGTCTGTCTCCTCCAGGTTGGCCAGCTGGGCAAAACCGGAAGCTCCGGCTATTATCTGAATACCGTACTGAGTATCTACAATGACATCACGGATCTTTTTATGTTTTTTAATTACATGATAAAGGTTGTACTTGGGTATGATGCCCAGTATAACATTAACGTTGGCAAGCCCCAGGTCAGCATCCATCACCACCACCCGTTTACCCACATCCACAAAACCTATACCAAGATTTATAGCAATGTTGCTCTTGCCCACTCCCCCTTTCCCGCTGGAAATGGTTATAATCCGGGGAGTTTTTTGGTATCCCCCTGCATTTCTCTCCTGCATAATCAGCCTCAGTCTCTCCGCCTGATCTCGCTGTACATTTCCCACAGTATCCATTTCAATCCCCATCCTCCTCTCCCCATGAATTAGTTTAAAATAAGCATGTTCAGCAGTTTTTCTTTCTGGGCTATTTCAATATCATCGGGTACGCTCTGCCCGGTGGTAAAATAGGAAAGCTTCTTGTTTCTGTCCAGCACACTCAGGAGCGATCCAATGGTATTGGTTTCATCCATCTTGGTCAGTATAACCTTATTGTACATGAGCTGGTTAAACCTGGTCATTATATCCAGAGCATCACGATGTTTGGTGGTAGCGCTGATAACCAGATGGATATCCAGGCAGTCAGTATTGATACCATCCAGAATGCTCCTCAGCTCTGCCAGCCCCATATTGTTCTTCTGGGAGCGGCCTGCAGTGTCCACAAATATCAGCTCCGATTTGCTGTTGGAAACAGCAGCCTTAAACTCTTCCCTGGAGTTTATTATGGTAAAAGGAAGCTGCATCAGCTCTGCATACTTTCCAAGCTGTTCTATTGCTGCAATCCTGTAAGAGTCTATAGTGAGCAGCTCTACCTTATGCTTCTGCAATACTCCGAAAGATGCCGCCAGCTTTGCTACTGTGGTGGTCTTACCCACCCCGGTTGGCCCTACCAGCACCACTACCGAGGGCCTCTGCTTTCCCGCCTGAACGGGACCGGCAGTTTCAATGGACTCGCTGATATGAGATTTCAGCTTGCTTTCCAGCGTTTCAGGGTCATGTATATCTTTCAACGTCAATTCATTTTCAAATTTATGTATCACGTTATCCACATAATCATTTGAGAAATCATTCTCTCTCAGTATATCTACCAGCTTTTTAAGATAGGGATTTTCCTGGTCACTGCCTGAGACCGGCATCAATTGCCTGAGCCTGGTCTTAATGTCATTCAACTCTTTCATTACCACATTTTCTATATCCTGGCTGCTCTGCCTGCCATGCTCGGCCCCGTATCCCTGTTCTGCAGACTTGTTATCTGTCTTATCCTTTTTTTGCTGGGTACCGGCATTCATATTTTGGTCCTTCTGCTCGTTTTTTGCAACAGTAATCTTGGTCATGTTTCTGGTAAAAAGACCAAGAAAGCCCCCTTCCTTTACCTGTTTTCGCCCGATTATGTAGCAGTTGTTTCCCAGCTCCATCTTTGCATTCAGCACTGCTTCTTTGTATGTTGGAGCTTTGTAGGTTTTATATATCATATTTACCTCTCCCTAGTAGTAGAGCTTGAGGTTTACAAAAATCACTTCAGCCCGGCTAAACTGACACAGTACCCACTGCTTCCAGCTGAATATCAGGCACCACTTCGAAACTGCTCAACACTGCTGCAGATGGGGCTATGCTTTTTACCAGGCTGCTGAACACCCCCCTTATTTCAGGGGATGTAAGAAAAACCGGGCTCAGTCCTTTCTGGCGAATGTTCTTAACTTCTTCGGCAATTCTGTTCACCAGCTTCTTCTGAACCTGGGGCTCCATGGCAAACCTTCTTCCCTTTTCAGTTTCTACTATAGCATTTTTTATTTCTTCTTCAACCTCTTTCGCAACGGTTATAACCGGCATTTTTTTGTGCTCATCGGTATACTGCTGGCATATCTGTCTGGAAAGGGCCTGACGAACCAGTTCTATCAGCTCCTCGTGGTCTTTGACTGTGGGAAAGTAATCTGCAATGGTCTCCATAATGGTTACCAAGTCCCTGATGGAAACCCCCTCTCTCAGAAGTCCTTTCAGCACCTTCTGAATATCTCCAACTGCAGCACCTGACTTTTTGACTTCCTCCACCACTGCCGAATAATCTGTAGAAAGAGAATTGAGAAGGGTCTGCACATCCTGTCTTCCCAGTACCTCGCTGGCATGCCGTTTTATTACCTCGGTAAGGTGAGTAGCAACTACCGAGGGAGCGTCCACCACTGTGTAGCCCAGCCTCTCTGCTTTTTCCCGGTTTTGTTCATCGATCCAGATAGCAGGAAGTCCGAATGCAGGTTCGGTGGTCTGTTCTCCTTCGATTTTTTCAGATACATTACCCGGGTTCATGGCCATGTACTTGCCCATTTTTATGGTACCCCTGCCTACCTCGACTCCCTTGATTTTTATTGAATAAGAATTGGGGTCCAGCTTCATGTTGTCCCTTATCCTTATGGGAGGAAAAATAAGGCCCAGTTCAACTGCAGACTGCCTGCGTATCATGGTGACCCTGTCCAGCAGGTCACCTCCCTGTTCAGAGTCCACCAGAGGAATAAGATTGTAGCCTATCTCCAGTGCAATGGGATCAATCTGCAGCAGGCCTACCACACTCTCTGGTCCTCTTGCACCCTCTTCTTCCTTCTTAGGTTTGGCAGCTTTCCTCTCCTCCTCCTTCTCTACCTTCATGCTTCTCTGCAGGTAAAATGCAAGCGCACCCAGGATCATGGCAAGCACTACCAGGGGAATTTTTGCAAATCCAGGCAGGAATGCCATAAACAGCAGAAAGCCCGCCCCAATCCACAGGGTCCTGGGCTGCTTCAACAGCTGGGTGGTAAGCTCTGTGCCCAGGTCTTCGGTGGAAACCGCCCTGGTCACTACAATACCTGTAGCTGTAGCCAGCATCAGGGATGGTATCTGAGCCACCAGGCCGTCTCCTATGGTGAGCATGGTATAGGTCTGAACAGCCTGCCCGAGGGTCTCCCCCCTCATGGCCATGCCAATAATGAGACCTCCTGCTATATTGATAACAGTAATTAAAAGCCCTACAATAACGTCGCCCCGCACAAACTTGCTGGCACCATCCATCGCCCCGTAAAAATCAGATTCCTGCTGTATTTCCATCCTCTTCCGGACTGCTTCTTCTTCGGTAATCAGTCCGGAAGAAAGGTCAGCATCAATAGCCATTTGCTTTCCGGGCATGGCATCAAGTGTAAACCTGGCTGCTACTTCAGACACTCTGGTGGCACCTCTGGTTATAACTATAAATTGGACTGCTATTAATATGATAAAAATGATCAGTCCCACCACATAGTTGCCCCCTACTACAAACTGGCCGAAAGCCTGAATGATTTTTCCATTGAATGCCGGTCCTTTCAGAAGTATGAGTCTGGTGGAGGAAACATTCAGGGCCAGTCTGAACACAGTAGTTACCAGCAAAAGAGAGGGAAACACAGAAAGGTCAACTGCCTTCTTCATGTACATTACTGTGATTAAAACAATTAATGACAGAGAAAAGCTTACCGCAATCAGGAAGTCCAGCAGCATTGCCGGAATAGGTATAATCAGCATCAGCACCACGGCAATAATGCCTGCAGCTATAAGTATATCCGTTCTCTGCCACCACATGGCAGCCTGCTGTTGATCAGCCATGGCTCCCCTCCCCAGGTCTACAGTTAATATAAAGCAAAAAGTAATTTTTTATTAAAAAATGCTGTTCTAAAATCCGAAATTAAACGATATATAATAAAAACTTCCTTTCTTAAATAAATATCGGAAAAAAACTAAAAATAAGTAACAACCGGAGGGTATTCCTCATACCACTCATAGTCATATCGGCCATTCCTCCATGCCTCCTCATCCCACCTCCTCCTTTTTGAGCCTGTAAACAAATGCCAGCACCTCCGCTACTGCGGTAAACAGGTCGTCAGGTATCTCTTCTCCTACATCTACCCTTCTGTAAAGTTCCCTTGCCAGGGGCTTGTTTTCTACAACAGGGACCTCATTTTCTCTAGCTATTTCTTTTATTCTGCCGGCAATGTGGTCCTGGCCTTTTGCCAGGCACCTGGGGGCTTCCATTTTCAGCATTTCATACTTGAGAGCAACTGCATAATGCACCGGGTTGGTGATTACCACATCAGCATTGGGCACTTCCTGCATCATTCTCCTTTTTGAAAACTCCCTCTGCTTTTCCCTGACTCTGGACCTGAGCAGAGGGTCTCCTTCCAGCATCTTTCTTTCTTCTTTGGCCTCCTGCCTGGTCATCTTCAAAGACTCCAGGTGCTCTCTGCGCTGGAACAGGTAATCAGGAATGGACAAAAGCAGAAGTATACCGCTTATAATCATAATCAGCTTAAATGCAAGAAACATTCCCAGGCCGAATCCCTGAAGGGTACCCATCTGTACTGTTTTCATGATAGTATGTATATCATTCTTGACCAGGAAAAAGGCCACCGCTGAAATGGCGGCAATTTTAAATACGGACTTGGCCAGGTTGACCGCTGACTGTTTGGTAAAGAGCACTTTGGTAAAAAACCTGATGGGGTTTGGATTTATCTTGGAAGGGTCCGGTTTGATGGTTTTGGCAGTAAACTTGAATCCTACCTGCACCAGGTTCCCCAAAAAAGCAGTCACAAACACCACCCCGAAAAGCGGTCCTACTATTCTTATCATTACCGGAATGATGGGAGCAAACAATACCTTAACATCTTCGCCGCCGGAAATCTCGGGTACCAGGTTGAGATAGCGCTGCACCATCGCCAGGGTGGATTGGAATATACTCCTGGAGAACAAGAACAATATAAAAAATCCGAATAAAAGCACCATAGCACCGGGCAGCTCCTGAGTTTTGGCAACCTTGCCCTCCTCCCGGGCTTTTCTCTTTTTATACTCGGATGGCTCTTCAGTGCGCCCTTCGTCTTCTGCAGCCAGAAGCTGGATATCAAAGCGGAAGCGCGGCTCAACATCCAGCATATTCATAGCACCGGTATGCATCAGCTGCCGATATTCCTGTTCGTATTCCATGATATAAGTCCTGTTTTCATGTCAATATCCATCGGCTGTGGTTATCCTCCCAGAGCACCCACAAACCGGGAAACATGCTTAAAGGTATTGTCCAGTGCATTACTCATCCCAAAAGCTATGGCCCCGATTACTGCAATCATAATTATAAAACCCACCGATATCTGGATAGGAAACCCCACCATAAAAATGTTCATCTGGGGAGCTGCTTTTGCCAGCAGACCCAGGGTCACCGAAAGCAGAAACAGGGTTATCAGAATAGGAAAAGCCAGCTTCATCGCCACCAGAAACATCGCCCCGAAGGAGCTGACCAGGGCAGTGAACATGGTTTGACCATGCTGGACAATATTAAACAGCTGAACCTTCTTGTAGCTGTCAAAAACCGCCATGACCAGCATATGAGGACCGTCAATAGCAATAAAAACCATAAGTCCCATCAGGGTCCACAACTGCCCCACTATGGTAATTCCCACTTCCGAGAATGGGTCCACCACTTCGGCAATTCCCAGGGCCATCTGAAAACTGAAAAACCTGGCAGCCAGCTGGAAAGCAGCAAATATTATGGAAACCATAAATCCTATGAGCAGACCAATAATGGCCTCAGAGCCAATTAACATTGCGTAGGAAAACATGTTCTCCGGCACGCTGCCAAAATAGTTTGCCACCATGGGGAATATGCACACGGTAATAAATGCCGCCATGGCCGCTCTGACCCTCAGAGGCACAGTGCCGCTTGAGAAAAAAGGTGCCACCACAAACATGGACAGCATTCTCACCAGGACCAGAAGAAAAATCTGGAAATTCTCTACAAAATATTCCATTTATCATTTCCAGCAAGCTGCAGTTTTGACTGCACTTCAGCCTGTCATATTGGGAATGAACCCGAATATTCTCATGGTAAAGTCAACCATACTGTTTATGATCCAGGTGCCGAATATAATGAGAGAGCCCAGCACCACCACAATTTTGGGTACGAATGTAAGGGTCTGCTCCTGAATGGAAGTGGTAGCCTGGAATATGCTGACTGTAAGCCCCACCAGCAGGCTCAGTCCCAGCATGGGGGCCCCTATCAGCAGAGTCTGAAACACAGCCTGTCCTATTAATCTTGATACAAAACCTACAGACATAACTTCCCTCCTCTTTTTTAATGAAAGCTGTTGACCAGTTGATAAGTCAACAGGTGCCATCCGTCTACCAGAATAAAAAGTATTATTTTTAACGGCAGTGAAATGAAAACCGGGGGTAGAAATATTATTCCCATGGACATAAGAGTACTGGCTACCACCAGGTCGATAACAATAAATGGTATAAACAGCAGTATCCCTATTTTAAAAGCAGTGGTCAACTCGCTGATCATGAAGGCTGGTATCAGCACCCAGGTAGGTACATCGGCCTGGTTTCTGGGCCTTTCCACACTGCCGATTCTTAAAAAGAGCGCTATGTCCTTTTGCCTGGTCTGGCCGAACATGAACTCTCTGATCGGATCAATCCCCTGTGAATACATTTCCTGTATACTAATCTCTCCATTAAAATAGGGCTTTATTGCATTCTGGTGTACTTGCTGGATGGTGGGAGCCATTATAAAAATGGTCAAAAAAAGTGCCAGCCCCATCATTATCTGGTTGGGGGGCTCCTGCTGAGTTGAAAGCGCCCTCCTTATAAACGAAAATACTATTGCCACCCGGGTGAAGGAGGTAACCGAAATAATTATGGCAGGTGCCAGAGTGAGAACTGTTAGAAGAAAAAGTATTTCCAGGGAAAGGGCAACATCCCTAGGCTGTTCTGCCTCATCCAGGGTTATCCCGATTCTGGGAATAGGTATTCTGTCCTGGGCAAGAATGGGACCGGCAGGACAGGCAATTACAAAAAATCCCAACAGAAAAAAAACCAGTACCCTGTTTTTTATTTTTTTTACCAGTTTACCCATGCGCCCCTCCCATTTGCTCAGACACAAAAACCACATATCAGTCTTGTAAAAACAGCTCTCTTAGGCCCTGAACATAAACTCCCCTTAAACCAGATTTTAAAAGTTATAAAATATTATACATAATAATTAAAAAAAATTACATTTTTTTCATTTTATTGATCCTTTTTTTATACCCGCTCAAATACGAGATCTGCCCTGTCTTGTTCATAACCTTCCCGCCCAGCAGTTTTGAAAGCTGGTCTCTGAATGTCCCCCCTCCACCTGTCTGTTTGCTGCTCAACAGTTTAATATTATCTGCCAGTTCTTTATCTTCCACTTTGGTAATGAGATTGATACTGGAATCCGTAACTCCCAGCACCAGTACTTCTCCTCCTATGTCCACAATATTGATGGTCTTATTGGCAGAAAGCGGATAGGTGGTTAAAACTTTAATAATTTCATTATCTGCTGTAACACGGCTTCTTTTTTTAACCAGAAACTTAAATATCAGCCAGATGCCGATTACAATAACTCCCAGAACTGCAATTGTCCTGAGTATCATCATGGGATAGGATACTTCCTGCCCCCCAAAATCAGGCTCCTGGTACTGGTAGGGGTC
>JBMCUI010000034.1:0-13534 GCA_048622675.1 Spirochaetota bacterium
AATATCGCTCCTGTAACCACCGGTTTCCTGGATGAATATATGTGAGTGGCTTCCAGGCATATGGTTTTTCATCAACCAAACAGGAATAATACCCCGGTCTAAATACCCATCAATACTGCTGGTGAACGCATCCTGGCTCATCCCTTTTATTTCCATCAGCGAATCAGCTGAGGTAAAATAGCTGCTTCCTGCCCCCTGGCCACTCACTAAAATGTCATTCAAGTCCACAGCCAATTTTGTAAAATAAAGGACAGCCCCTGTTTCTTTCTTTATATCATCAATTATTTGATACCTGTTTGATCCTGTTTCATTCGGATACCATTCTGCTTTAAGCACATCGGAGTCATCTCCCAGAGAGTTCGCTGTTAATAAAACATTGCCCACATAATAGTTGCATAGGGGAGACCCTTTTCCATATGGAAAATAAATATACTTATTGCCATCATAATGTCCATGGAAGCTTCCGTTGTCCTTGTAAATTTTGGCCCAGTGATTGTCTCCCCGGAGCTTATCATAAACATTCTTCATAATATTTCCCAATAACTTAAAGGGCTTGTATATTACCTCGGTGGTAGATGCCGCCCTATTTTCCAGTTCCCGGGAAAGAGCAAAATTATTATCCGCTTCAACTTCCATAAACGAAGAACCATCTTCAAACAGGCTGTGGTAGCTTCCTGTTCCATCAAAAGCATATCTCTGCATCAATAATCCTCCAGTAATACCAGCATCCTTGAGCTGGGACAGGAAAAAGTAGCTGTCCATCCTACCGCTGCTCCAGAGGTCATCCCTTTTTATAATTTCAGCAGCTTTGACTTTATCATACTGGTCTCTTATCAGCTTCCTGCCATTTGTGATTTCCCTGTTGATATCCTCATATCCTTTTTTCATTAGCCCTCTATTTACTAACTCTTCAATCAATCCGGTCCCTTTTGCCTGTAGGGCGCCTTTGTACAGGCTGGCTATTGCGAAGATACTTTCAGACGGAGTGCTCTCCAGAGCATCTACCATCTGCTTTGCACTTTCCTGCATAATAAACTGCCTCTGGTTTTCCTTAAAAGCTTCAAGGTAAACTCCATTTTCTGCTGCCAACTTTGCATGAGTGTCCAGGGCCTGGTCGCTGACACCGAAAGTATTTTTCAGACCTGTCCATATCTTTGTGCCGAATGCAATGCTGTCAAGCCTGTTTTCAAGCATTTGCCGGGACACCATCGTTGCTGTTCCTACCAGACTGGTGGATTCCACTGCATTTTGTTGGGCGAGCTCAACAGTCGAGGTCTGAAGGCCCATTGCATACCGTCCCCGGTTTAACATCTCTGTATACAGATTTCTGGATGCATAGCCGGTATAGCTGGTGTAGGCTGCAGCACTGTTCAAGTCCCATGAGAGTATTCCATCTTTCAGGTTCCTTCCGGATAAATCAATATTCATGTTCTGTGAAAACATTTTAAGGCCTTCCTGTGAATAGTCAAACCCGCTGGAATTACCCATCTCCAGAGTACTGGCTAGATGGTCTGCCTGTATGAAATCAGCCGGGTCCAGCCTGGTCCTTTCCATGGAATACCTGAGAAGGTTGCCTGACAGATAGCTTGATTTGTGCTCTATATCACCGTTTACATAGTGCATCCGGTAATTTTTTATCCTTTCCAGACCTTTGCCTGTACTGATAAGGTTGTGGGGGGACAGTGCAATTCCCTCCGTAGAAACATCCCAGTCAAAACCTCCGGCCCCGCCCAGCTCAACAGCCAGCATACCTACCTCATTTTTAAACCCCAGGTCTTTGCTGTTGAGCAGGTTAAAGGTAAAGCCCTGGGTTGCTCCGGTAAGATTATTGACTGCCTGCTCTGTAGTGCCCTCCAGAAAATTTCCCATGCGAAGCATATCCTGGTTGTTAAAATCTTTTACAAAGTCCATACTGCCCGGGTCGTACAGAATATTGTAGTTATACCCTCCGCTCCAGGTTGCACCGCGACGTATATTGTACATTCCTGCTGTCAAGCTTCCGGTAAAGGTGCCGAGGGAGGAGACCAGAGTTGTGCCCAGCCCATACCCAAAATCAGAGCGGTCAAAAAGCAGCCTGTCCCCTTTTTCCAGGGCATTGATGGTGCTGGAGGCTGTTGAAGCGAGCAGGAAGCCCGAGGTATCCAGGGCGGCGTTGGTAATAGCGCCTCCGGTGGTGCTCCCCAGGTGAATTGACTGTTTGATGCCGGTAGTCCAGTTGTCTATTCCCAGAGAAACCAGTGAAGTAGTTGAGCCTTTTAAAATGGAAAAAGCTGCATCGTCACCTTCAATTTTACCTTCCAGATGAGTTGCCACGGTGGTTAAGGCGTTCCATCCTATCTGGGCAAGAGTGGACACCAGGCCCACACCTCCTGTTACTATAGAGGCGGCTACACTTCCGATAGACTTGAGTGAAGGCCCTCCGGGAAAAAGGGGCATGTTGAAAAAGCCGGAATTCTTTTTCTGTTCTGCCTGGGCCCCCATAACGGTAATATGCTGGTAGTCAAGCATAATTCTACCTGTTTCAAGCCCTCTGTTGGAGTTCGAGTCTATAGCTTTCAGCAGCTTTTTCTGAAACGAAGAGAAATCATCGTCTTTCTTCTGGCCTGTTTCTTTACCGAAAATGGAAGAAACCCCCTTTATTATGCTGCTGAAAAGCTTCTGCACTCCTCCCAGTACTTTTCCCAGAATGCTGTTGTTCTTTTGTTTTTGCTGGACATATCCGCTTATTTCACCTGAGGTGGGGAACCGGCCTATATGCTGTATATATATCCGCCCGGCTTCGGTCGTTTCTCCGAAGACTTCTTTTTTACTTTCATTCAGCTTCTCTGTTTGTTTCAGCAAAAACAATTTTCTCTGTAAGGGGGTGCCAAGGTTTTTTAACTCATTCACATCAGGCAGTCGAAACATCCCTTCATTTACCAGATAAGGAGAACAGAGGCCGATTCTTTTGGTTTCTTTCTTTTCACCGCCAAGCAGGGAGTAGTCAACCAGCACCTTCTTCTCATAGCCATAGCCTTTCTTTTTAAACTTCCCTTCTTCCATGATGCTGTCTATCATTTTCATATTCATTTCATCTACATGCCTGATCTCTGCCAGTATACTCTCCCTTATTTTCTTCAGGGTGTAGTAGAGCTTCTCAGCTTCAAGGGCGTCTTTTTTATCTTCGAAATTTTTGATAGTTTCTCTCAGCCAGCTGACGGACTGCTCGACGCTGTGTTTGCTCAGAGATGATTTTTTTAGCCTCCCGAAGGTCAGATTGGCCAGTATTTGGTAATCGGCTGCCCAATCGGGTACAGAAACTTCATGTATAAACTTTTTTTCAATCTCGTGTTGAATGCTTGTTTTATTATTTACCTTTACTGATATGTCTCCTGCCAGCTCTTCTACCTTTTCTTCCAGCTCCGCCCAGCCCTGATTTTTCTGGTGCATGCTGCTGTTCTGTACCTGTTGTGTCCATTGGGTTCTCTTTTTAATGTAGTTTATTTCCCTTTCTTTCCATTCTGTTTCGCCTCTGTCAAGAATTTTTTCCATCTGCAGGAGCCACTTTCTGTATGCTTCTTTCAGGTTCAGAACCTGCTCGTTCCATTCAGAAAGCCCTGTTTTTCTCTGCATGGTAATTTTGTCCCGGAACCTTGCCTTCTCCTCTGCCAGGGCCTTTATCCCATATCTGAACTTTTCTTTTTCGATATCAACTCTGTCCTCTCCGGCTTGTATCCAGGTTTTTTTCATTTCACCGAGCAGGTCTGCAAGATAATTTTGTCCGGTCATTGCATTGTAGTACCCAAGAGGTGAAAGGCGGTCATAAAGTGCTTTTTTATTCTGCAGGTGGACCGCCAGCATGTTTGGTTCAGAAAAATCATACCGGTCAAGGGGCACCCCCCGGTTTACTGCATCCTCAAAGCTTGTTATATCCCGGGGTTGAATATTGTATTTTTCCATTATCACTTTCAGGTGGTGATTTTGTCCGGTTGAATCATCATTCTTTCCGGTAAAACCCTCCGCCTCCAGTTTTCCCGAAAGAATTTTATACACTGTGATAAGCTCCTTCAGCTCCTGCTGTCTTTTTTCGAGGGAAACCACTGTTTGAATGTCCGGGGGGAGTCCTTCTGCATCAAGGGCCTGCCATCCCTGTGGGTGGCTGTGGATAAAATTCATGAAGGTGTTTCTTTCGCTGATGCTGAGACTTCCCAGCATATACTCCTGTCTCTTATTAATGAGCTCGCTTTCAAGCTCAAAGCGTTTGAGCATTGCTGTATACCTGCAGTACCTGTTAAGGGTACCTTCTATATACTGTTCATAATGGTCCCGGTAGATTTTTTCGGCATCTTCTACAAAGGCCGTATTTTGTTCATTTAATGTTCCTATGTATTCTTGCAGCTCTGCCAGCATGGTATCTATACTGCCGCCTGAAGGATTCTTGAAAATATCTTCTCCTTTTAAATCGAGGAATTCATCCAGAGAGCGGATGCAGCTGTTAATTTGATTTTCATGCAAGCTGCCCAGCTGCTGAAGGCCTGTGTATAGAACCATGTAAGGGGTTGAACCGTGGGAAAAATCTACAGCCCCGTACTGGTTATAAGCACTCTCCAGCGTACTTATTTCACCGGTAACGTGGTTCTTTACGGTCTTCCATTTTTCCGGTTCCATTCCATCGTTAATTCTGCGGCTTGCAGAATAAAGCTTTTGTTCCAGCAATTCCATTCTGGTGTTTACCAGATAATGGTATACTTTCAATATCTGCAGGGCAGCCCGGGCATCATTCAATGATTTGTTTCTGTTTATGAGCTCTTCGTACAGCAGAGCAAGCTGGTGGTTTCGGTCTGTATTTATACTGTTTATTTTTACTCCCTCCATCACCGAGTACCTGGCCTGAGCCTGAGCCTGTTTTTCTGTGTAATTTAACGCCCTGTTTCCATATATCTCCAGCATGCCCGCAGGGTCGTTTTCACTCCCATACAGGTGACTTGCTGTGTACTTTTCTTTGCAGCCCAGGTACTCTATATACTTTTGGTCCACTTCGTTTTTCTTGGTATTGATGCTCTGTACGGTATTATTGTAAGTCTTGCGGAGTTCTTCCAGGTGCTTTTGCTCTGCCAGGATATGTTCTTTGGCACTGGTAATTATATTCTGCAGTGTATGGATTTTTTGCTCCTGTTTTTTCAGCTGGGAGTCCCCGTGCCGGGCGGACCGGTAGAGCTTTTCAGGCCCAGAAAGGGCATCGAGCACCCGGAACAGCTCGGTCTGTGCTGCTGCCATGGTTTGTTTTATTTCTTTTAGGTCCGCACCTGCTGCAGTAATGTCTTCATTGATACCGCCGAGCTTTCCGGATAATGTTCGGTATTCCTGAAGCGCCGCTGCGTAGCCGGAGTGAGCCTCAGAATAGCTTTTTTCAATGCTGGCGGTGGTGTTGGCTGGCCCCTGGTCCAGTGGATGTTCAAGTATTTGCCCGACTACCCTGTTCTGGTCAGCCCAGAAATTCTTACGGTAATATGCTTCCATGAGTTGCTGGTCAAGGCCTGTGGCAATGTATTCTCTCTGGCTGCCGAAATAGTAGTCTTCTAGTTCTGGTTGGTTGTGGAAATTGGTGCCGGAGCGTCCCTTATAATTCGCAAACAGAGTGTGTACTGCAGAATCCTGAACTGTCTGTACGGAAGCCAGTATACGTTTTCTGTCTGTCTCCAGCTGGTCAATAATGGTGAGGTAGTCAGTGGTCTTTTTGACTACTTCGTTCAGGCTGGGTGTTGATGCAAAGTGTGTGGGACCATTTTCCCGGGGAGCTGATGCAGATTTTCGCCACCTTTTTCCATCGAACTTGAAGTACAGGGAATAGTACCTTGTTTCAGGGCTGTCATTATAATGGAAACAAACTCCTTTAAAAACCCCGTCCCATTTTTTGTAGTATCTTCTGACTGTGCTGGTTACTGCAACATTTAACTTGAACCCGTTGTCCAGGTCCTGAGATGAGATATATCTATACACCGGTTCACTTATTACCCTGTCTTTTTTGGATGTTTGAGAGATAAAAATTACCGTTGTTTTCAGGTCAAACAGATCTGAAAATGGGGTATGAAAGTACAGGTTTTTATTCAAGCGGGTTACGTGCTTCCAGAAGTTTTCCTCATTACCAAGATAAGTTTTGAACAATTTCATATAGTTTTCAATTTGCTTTCTGGTGAGCTGTTTGGAGGTAAAGGGATTCATGGTATCCTGAGTCATGAAGTTAAACTCCTGTTCGTACTTATCAATCTCTCCCACACTTGCAAGCCCTGAACCAATATTTTCATTGACATATTGTATATAACTTTCAAAATCCTTTTCCCTGCTTTTTGTATACTCAGTGTGGCTGGTCAGTATTTTTTCTTTGAGGTCTTCCATTTTTGAAAATGCGCTGTCCCATTTTTCTCCGCTCTGTTCTACGGTACGGGTAAACTGTTCAGACCATTCCCTGCGTTTCCGGTCTATGGTCTCCAGGGCTTTGTTCCACGAGGATATTCCATCCCTGTGTACCTGGTCATAGTTCCGGTACCATTCATACTGTTTCTGTACCAGCCTGGAAGCTGCATCAGCCCATAGTTGTAGACCCTCATCATACAGCCTGGATGTTTTCCCAGCAAGCTGATCAATCCTGGTTTCCTCCAGCAAGTGCTCAGATAGAATACTGTTCAACTTCTGGTCAACACTTTTTCGCAGCTTCTCGCTTACTGTGGTGGATATTTGCCTGGATATTGCTTCTGCACGTTCTGAATTAGAGGGAGAAAGCTGCCTTTCGGCTGGGTAATTCCTGCTCAGAAGCTCACCGGATGCCCTGCTGGTGTAACGGTTGACCAGAGATGCCAGCAAAGATTTTGCATCCCGAAGGGCCTGGTCTTTTTCTGCTTTCAGAAAAGAAATTAATTCATCCTCCTGTATCTTTGTTGATGGTCCAGGGTTTTCCCGGAGGTGACGGCGGATATTTTTTCCGATTATCCCGTAGTACTCATCCAGCTCCCGGCCCAGGTTTTCCACACTCCGGTCATAGTGCCGGGAAGCCTCTCCGATATACTGGTCAAGAGTATGCACCATACTGCGGGCATCTTCTCCATGGTATTCAACTCTGGATATGAGAGAGTGATACCTCTCTGCAAGAAGCTTCTCCAGCTGGTTTTTCTGTACTTTCCAGGGGTTTTGCCCGGTGGTGTAGATACCGGCGAGGAAGCCGAGGGTTTGTTCGGCTGCCAGCCGGCCTGCAGATGTTTGCCACTGCTGCCTGATTTCATTCAACCTGTCCAGCTCATCTGCGGCACCCCTGGCCATAAGCCCTGACCTGTCTTTTTCCCACATGGCTTCAAGGCTGTTCATGGTAGAGTACAGCTCAGTGATGAACTGGTTATAGTGTTGCTGGTAGCTGGTCTGGGCAACTGCCTTTTCCAGCTCCGTACGGTAAAAATCCATGTATCTCCAGGGGTCTAATTCCTGGGCGCTGACCGGACTGAACAGAGAAAACGCAAAGAATAGTAATAATAGAAAAGAAACCGCCCTGGGATAGGCTTTTCGCATCTTTTTCCCTATCAGAGGATACCAAGATGGCTGCGCTGGATGTTTTACGAGGAGCAAATCAAGGAAGTTATAATTTTTATAATAAAAGTTATTTTATCCTTTATTATATTTTATGGCAAGTAATTGTTGTAAAATTTGTAAAAATAATTTGATTTTTTCAAAGGCTCCATACCAGCCTTTTGCAAGGGTCCGGTGCCGGCCGATGGTGCTATGCCCTCAGCTTCCGACCTCGAACTTTTGCTATTTTTATATACCCTGTGTTTACATAAAAGCGGAATTTAGTTAAGTTGAAAGTAATATTTATCACAAAGCGGAGGGGAGGTATGGGATTTGAGTTAGGACCCGAGGAGGGATTCGGAATGGAGTCCGGGCTGGTGTTTGGGAGTAATAATGACATTTTTAAACCGATCAGGGACTTTATAGGAAAAGACTACCTCATTGAAAGGGGGCTTTATTATTACCAGCAGGGACGAGTCAGGATTCTGAGTGAACGTGAAGGTTCAGTGGAGGCCACCGTTAAAGGCTCTACACAAAAACCATATCGGGTCTACCTTCACTTTGATAAAAAAGGCGCTCCCAGGTTCGCACTATGCACCTGCCCATACTTTCCAATGGAGAGCACCTGCAAGCATATAGCTGCTGTGCTTTTTCAGTATTTTGGAGGAAATCCGGGAGGTATCGAAGATATACTGCACTACCAGAAGCAGGCTAAAACCGAGTCCACTGTCATTGAGGTGGAAAATCTAAAAACAAACTCGAACACCCTGAATCCTTTCCAATATCTTACTACAGACCCCTTTCCAATTGATAAACAGCTCCCCGGTAAAAAAGGAGGGAGCAGGAAGGACACCAGGAGGAAAAAGCACCAGCTTGTTTTTTTAATAAAACGGTCCAGCGAATATTTTGGTGAATCCCCCTGGATGATTTCAGCCGGGGCCCGGTATATCAAACAGAACGGGGAAGGAGGGAAGATATACAATTATGATGCCTCGAAAATTACCGAGCCGTTCGGTCTGGAAGAAAAAGTGCTGCTCAACAGGCTCATAATGATGGATAAACAAAGAGACCTTTTTCATAAGCATATTGATTATCTGGTCTCACATAAGCTCACCAATATTTTTATCGAACTCAGCTCCGGTCCCGTTCAGGTGGGATACAGGAAACTGGAAAAGCTGAATGTCAGGTTTGCATTGAGCTCCTTTGAGGGCAAAGATTTCCAATTTGTGCCTCTGCTTTACCTGTTTGGAAAAAATGAAAACCCGGCTGAAACAACAGAAAAAGAAAGCCAGTCACCACTTGATGAACACCATAACTTCAGTGAAAAAACCGAGAATAAAATAATCCTCCACCATTCAGAAGATGAGAGCCCTCCGTCCCGCCCTATGGAGATGTTCCTGGACGGGCTGAGCGTTTATTTTCTCTCCACCGATGGGAAGCTGTTTTATAGTAAAAATGATGAGATATTGTACAGGCTGATGCTGCTTTTATACCAGGAGAAGGAGAGTTTTACCCCTGCGGAAATCAACCAGATAAAACAGGCCCTTGCACAGAACACCACAGGGGTTAATGTTGAGTTCAATGCCCGGAAAATAAAGCTTACCAGGACCCTCCCCAGGCCCATTCTGGAGCTGGAAGACCACTACAGCAGTGTGGTGGTAAACATTTTATTCGATTACCAGGGAAAAGAAGTAGGTTTCAAGCTGCCTGCAGATTTTGTACTTAATGAAATCTCCGGGGAGGAGTATTCCATTACCCTCAGGAATTACCAGTACGAAAGCAGTGTGAACAGGTATCTTCATTCATTGCTTCGCTCTTCAATTCGGTATAGCTATTCGGATACTCTCCTAATTGAAAACAACCTGGTGGACTTTCTTCTTGATTATGGAAAAACGCTTATTGAAATGGGGATGGAGATACGCCTGAAGTCGAACAAAAAGAAAATATCCAGCACAACCGGAAAGGTGGGGCTGAGCGTCAGCTCGGGAATCGACTGGTTTGACCTGGAGGCTGTGCATATTGACCCTGACGGTGTGGAAAGCAGGGTGCAGCTGGACCCCAACATGATCTCCCGGGGCCTGCTCCGAATCGGGGACAGCTACACCATTATCTCAGAGGCGGAAGTCAAAAAGTTACAGACCCTTATGGAAGAAGGGATGAACCGGAAAGGCAGGCTCAGAGTATCCAGGTATAATGTGAGTATTATTGACCGTTTTTATGAGGACATTCAAAACCACCGTGACCCCAGAGTCAAAACAGCCCGTGAAATCGCCCAGAAACTTAATAATTTTACCAGGATAGAGCACTACCAGATCCCCCACCGGTTTAGAGCGAAGCTCCGTGAATACCAGTATGCCGGCTACTGCTGGCTGTGTTTTCTCAACTCCTGCGGACTCGGCGGCTGCCTGGCCGATGATATGGGCCTGGGCAAGACTGTGCAGGCCCTGGCATTGATGCAGAAGCTTAAAGAGAACAACTGTCTTGCTCCCAGTCTTATCGTGGTCCCTGTGACTACACTGTCCAACTGGGAGAGTGAAATAAACAGGTTCACCAGCGGTATTGACTGCCGGGTCCACCATGGCCCTGCCAGGAACTGTGACGAGGATGCCCTGAACAGCCGGGACATTACGGTTACCAGCTATCATACTCTTCGAAGCGATATAGAAGTTTTCCGCAACATCAACTTCCGCTGTGTGATACTGGACGAGTCCCAGTACATCAAGAACTCCAGGTCACAGATTTTCAAAGCAGTAAAACTCCTTCAGGCTGAGCATCGGGTTTCACTTACCGGCACTCCCATAGAGAACAACACTTTTGAGCTGTGGTCACAGATGGATTTTTTAAATCCAGGGCTTCTTGGAAATATAAGTGAATTTAAAAAGAACTTCGCAAAGCATATTGAATCCGACAATAATGAAAAGCAGCTCCAAAAGCTGAAGCAGATGGTCTATCCGTTTATTCTGAGAAGAAAAAAAGAAGAGGTGGCAAAGGAGCTCCCTCAAAAGTCCGAGATAATCCTTTATTCGGAGATGGAAAAAGCACAGCGCAGCCTGTACTCAGAGCTTACCAGCTATTATAGAGAGAAAGTCTCCCGCAAAATAAAAAAGGACGGGATAGAGCGGTCCGCAGTAGAAATACTTTCGGCACTGCTCAGGCTTCGTCAGGCGGCCCTTTTCCCCGGGCTGGTCGGTGAAAAATACGGCAAAATAAAATCCTGCAAATTTGAACAGCTCAAGGAGACTGTTAACGAAATCCTGGATGAAGACCATAAGGTCCTGATTTTCTCCCAGTTCGTGGAGTCTTTGAAGATCATAAATGCTTATTTTAAAAATAAAGTGGGGATTTCTTATATTGACGGATCGGTATCCGCCGCAAAGAGAAAAAAGCAGATTGCCCGTTTCAACAGCGATGACCGGGTGAAGCTGTTTCTTTTAAGCCTGAAGGCAGGAGGAACAGGCATCAACCTCACTGCTGCGGACTATGTAATACTCTACGACCCCTGGTGGAACCCGGCTGTGGAATCCCAAGCGGTAGACCGTACCCATAGAATCGGGCAGAACAAAAGAGTTATTGCCTACCGGATGATTGTCCGGGATACCATTGAAGAGAAGATCCTCAAGCTACAGGCGAAAAAGAAGAAGCTGGTGAACGATCTGGTCGCAGAAGATGCCGGTCTGTTCAAGTCTCTTCGAAAAGAGGACATCATGGTACTGTTTTAGATAAATGTTCTTGACATCGAAGCAATCCGGGATAACACTGTAGGGGCAGGTTTAAAGGGATTTGTATCAGGGTTCAACTGGTGACTGGTGATAAGCAATTATATGAAAGAAGACTTTTAATACCTGAAATCTCCTTAGGTGCAGTTTTAAGGCACCTGAAATTTCAGCTGGTGCAGTTTTAGAGGGTTTCACTGCTGGAGGGAGCAATTGTATGGAAGAAGATTGGAAATATCCATCAAAGACCGATCAGGGTAATCCTCACAGAGGAGCTGCAGACCGCAAAAAACCTTCTTCCAGAAAGACCAGGAGCAGGAAGGCTGAGAGCGGAAAGCTCAAAATCGGCGACCACTGGAATGCCATCACCATTATCGCCCTTTCTCAGAACAGTCCATTAAAAGCCATTGCCGAATTTGTAGAAAACAGCATAGATGCCGGAGCGAAAAATGTTACCATAGTGAGGGGGAAGGAGAAGGGGCAGCTTTACCTGAAAGTTATAGATGACGGTGAAGGGATACCCCTTGACGGGGAAGGGAAGCCGGACTTCAGGTATGTGGCAACTCACATCTGCGATTCCATCAAGAAGAAGCTCAAAGAAAAAGGGGAGCAGGGAATCCAGGGAGAGTTCGGGATAGGTCTTCTGAGCTTCTGGACGGTAGGGGAAAGGCTGGTACTTGCTTCTGCCGGAGCTGAGGGGAAGACCTATCAGATGGAGATGAAAAAGGGCGAACAAGGTTATGCTGTCACCCCAAAACGCTCCCTGTTTTCTCATCCCGGCACTGAGCTGACCATACACCCATTACTGCCTGGGTTACGGCAGTTGAATGGGGAGCGAATCCAGCACTACCTGGCATCCGAGCTGAGGGACAGAATCCGGAAAACCGGTGTCAATATAAAAATTCGTGACCGCTATTCCAGGAAAGAATTCGAAGTGAAGCCAAAGGAGTACACCGGAAGGATGCTTCATGATTTTGATGTTTTGGAAACTCTTCACGGTGAGATTTACCTGGAGCTGTACCTTAATACCTATTACCCTGAAAATAAGGTAAGTCTGTTCCGTTCCGGCACCAGGGTGCTTCCGGACATCACCGAGCTGGACTTTTTCAACAGGGAGCCCTGGAGTGCGGGCTATCTTCAGGGGATGATTGATGTTCCGTTCCTGCAGCTTACTCCGGGGTCCCGAACCGGGATTGTGCAGGATGAGAACTACAATGTATTCTGCAACTCCATTCATGAGGTGGAGAAAAAGCTGGGGGAAATTATTGAGCTTGAAAAAAAGGTGGAGGAGGAGAAAGCAAGCAAGTACATCCTTAAATCGGTCCAGAGGGCATTAAAAGAGGCATTTCTGGCGCTCCCCAAGGGAGAATACGATTGGTTTTCCATAAGTACAGGTGGGAAAAAAGCAGGGGAGGGAAAGAAGGCGGAGTCTCTTTTTGCTGAACAGGATAAGGCTGTAGCTGCGCAAAGGATCAGCGAGCATGAAGGTCCCGGTGAGCAGGAGCCGGGCCAGGAGGCGGCTTTTTACGAATACTCAGGACCCCTTTATAAAGCAGTTATTTCTCCTGCTTCCTGTGTAGTAAAAGTCAACAACACAAAAAACTTCAGATGTATTCCCCGTGACCGTAACAAAAAAACTGTTGAGGTCAATGTAGATATCCGGTGGAAGATCAAACAGGGTGAAGGAAGCCTGGACCGCAGTGATGGAGCGTTTGTGACGTTTACTGCGTCCGGGGAGCCCGGGCTGACCATTCTGGAGGCCACAGTGACCCAGGGGGAGATTGTCTGTTCAGCTGAATCCATTGTCACAGTGACGGAATCTCTTGCAGAAAAAATGGGTGAGGATGGAAAAGGCTCCGGCAGGGGGATACCCGGGTATACATTCCTGCGGGCAACCGGGGAGCTGTGGAGGTCCCGCTACGATGAGAAAAACAACCTGATTGTTATTAACAACGGCCACAAAGACTATATCTACGCTTCCAGAAAAAAAGCAAGGAAGCTCAAGTACATCTGCAGGCTTTTTGCCAAGGAGCTGGTGCTGCGAAACTTCATGGGGTTTGATTCTGAAGCACTGCTGGAGCGGATGATCGAGCTCAGCCTCTACACCGAAGAAAACCTGCGCTGAAAGCCATTAAGGCAACCCAACCACCCCTGAATAAACCGTTGACTGTTCTTACAATTTAGCTGATATTATGATTAATTGGGAAAATTTTGTAGATTTTTTGCAATAAAAATAGTCAAAACAGTGTTTAAATAAGGTAACAATTATAAGAGGAGAGGGCGGATGC
>JBMCUI010000035.1:0-13511 GCA_048622675.1 Spirochaetota bacterium
GTTTTTCCAGCTCGGACTGCAAATAATCGTAGTAATACCGTAATATTCTGACCTGTGTGCCCAGCTCATAAGCCTGATTATAAAGATCCTGCTTTTCCGACTCCAGGGCTTCAATTTTTTCCGTATAGTCCTGAATAATTTCAGCCGGAGGTTTGGGAATATCCGGCACTTCAAGGGGTTCAAAATGGAACTCCCTCTGAAGGTTCTCTACCTGTTGTCTGGCCTCATTATGAAACAGTATGTAAAAGTAGACCTGCTCTTCGTCACCGGATATTTCCTCTATATGCACAAAGTCCGACAAATCGCTATTTACCAGCTGCTGAAACTGCTCACGTTCAACTCTGGATACCACTGTAGAGGTTTTTTTTTGACTGTGAAGTAGACTCAGAGGAGATGATATCTTCTGAAGAGGAAACAGCTCATCGCGGCTCTGGGTGCTGCTTTTGATCTGGTCTTCCACATCACTTATCCGGGAAGACAGGCTCAAAGCATCCTTGATAATCTGAGCCCCTCTATTTTGGGTACGAGTTCTGAGCTCCTGCTTTGAAACTGCCTCCTTCGGCGAAGTCAATTTTTGAAGAATGGGCACAGGAGGTGCAAACTTTTCCAGAAAATCCAGCGCCCTTTGCGCCACCAGCAGTTCTTTTTTCAACTCCTGCACTCGCCTGGTTGTCTGCTCAGCCAGGGTTTTTTTGTCTTCCCATTCCTGGATGGAGTGCGGGTCAATTTGCAGAACCGACAGCTGCTGGAGCCCCTCCAGGAGCTTTTCCATGGTGGAATTATGAGCGGTAACCTCCACCTTGAGCACAGGTTCGTGAGCCATGGATTATTCCTCTACGATTTTTTTTACTATGTAATCAACCGCCCTGCCAAGATTTTTCTCACATACCTGCTTGATCTGTTTGATGTTCTTCTGTTCTTCCCGCTCCAGCTCCTGCAAGACCTGATTTTTCTCCTGTTCGTAATGCTGTTTAATGTCCTCCTCTTCTTTCTTTAAAAGCCTGTCTTTTTCCTGGATAAAATCTATCTTTGCTTTCCTTGCCTTTTCTACTATTTCGCCGGCTTTTTTATGGGCATCATTAATTATCCTGGAAGCCTCGTCTTCTTTTTTCTTTATTTCTGCTATAACCTCCCCTGCCATTTTTGACTCCAACATTTTTGGTAATTTATTTTATTCTAACAATTAATGATTTATGTGTCAAAATAATAATAATAATGTATATAATAAATAATAGTTATATAATGTCCAATAAATCAGTGGGCCTGCTTATAATGTAGTCAGGCTCAAGGCTCCTGATTTCTTCTATTGACCTGAAACCGTACGTTACAAATACACATTTCACACCTGCTCGTTTGGCAGGTATGATATCGTTTTTACTGTCCCCTATCATTACTGCTCTGTCCGGGACAGCTTTTAATTTATCCAGTATATAGTGAATACCTGCAGGAGAGGGTTTTTTACTTTCAAGGCTGTCACCCCCTACTACCAGTGAAAAATAATCAGTAAGTCTCAGTGTATCTATAATCCTTTTTGTAAACCGGTATGGTTTATTGGTAAGAATTGCTTTGTGATGTCCCTGGAGTTTTTCCAGGGTCTGAGGTATTCCCGGGTAAAAGCTGGTTTTATCAACCACATGGTTCCAGTAAAAGCTATTAAAACGCTCTGAGGCTTCCTCAAAATCTATGTGGTGATCCTCAACACAGCGTTCTACCAGCTTCTTCACCCCATCTCCTACAAATCCGGTTACCTCTTCCATGCTTCGAGGAGCTAGCCCATAAAATGCAAGCGTTTCGTTGACCGCAGTGGTAATATCAGCTCTGGTATCCACCAGAGTACCGTCCAGATCAAAAATGTACAGCCCCAAGCTCATTAGTCCTCCTGACATCACAATATACAAAATCATTTTTCATAAAGCAATAACATACATCCCCGCAACCAGGCAAAAATAGGTTGGAATTTTTAAATCCAAATTGTAAATTATGTCGATGAATTCAACAGAGGAAACCCCAAGTGGAAGAAAACATACACGACATGTACCGGACAGCACTTTTAAGTGCACACCAGGCAGGTAAATACTTAATGAAAAGGTTTCGTAAACAGGACACCAGGGTGGAAAAAAACCTTAAATATGACGTGAAGCTGGATGTAGATGTGGAAGCAGAAAACATAATAAAAAATATCATTAAAAATAACTTCGCCCATCATTTGTTTATAGGAGAAGAGGGCGGAACAGAGCCATCCAGCCCAAACGGAATCGAGGACTCGGC
This sequence comes from Spirochaetota bacterium, assembly GCA_048622675.1. Taxonomy (GTDB): domain Bacteria; phylum Spirochaetota; class B62-G9; order B62-G9; family DRHN01; genus JBMCUI01. The sequence continues at coordinate 2,269 of JBMCUI010000035.1, forward strand.
AAACCCATCAGCTTACCAGTGGATTGTGGACCCTCTGGACGGAAGTGTTAATTTTTTAAAGGGAATACCTCACTTCTGTGTTTCTATAGCTCTTAAAAAAGATAATCAGTATCTGCTGGGGGTGGTTTTCGACCCGGTTAAACACGAAACTTTCAGCGCTCTCAGACCAGAGGGAGCGTTTCTGAATAAAAAACCTATAAAAAGAAAAAACATCTCCCTTCTGGAAGATGCAGTAGTATCTGGAGCATTCTTAAAGGCCGGTTCTATTGAGATAGGAACCCAGGCTTTAGAAAAAATATCAAACCGGGTTAAAAAAATCCGGTTTTTTGGGTCAGCTGCCCTGGACTTCTGCTACCTGGCGTGCGGAAGGGTCAATGTTTATATTCAGTTCGCAGTGCATGAATGGGATATAGCTGCTGCATCCCTTATTGCTGAGCTTAGCGGGGTAAGACAGAAAATATGGGAACATAACGGCAAGCTGAATGTACTGGGAGCTGATAACGATATTTTCGAACAATTAATAGATTATGTATCATGAAAGTACTGATTTCAAAAATAAGGTTGGATATACCTTATTCCAAATCTTTGAAAGACAAAAGAAGGGTTTTGAAGGCTTTGAAGGACAGGATATGGAACAAGTTCAGGGCTTCCATATCCGAGACTGATGGACAAAACTCTATTCAAAGAGCGGAAATGGGCATTGTATATGTTTCCAATGACAGACAGATGCTGGACAGAATAATTAATAAAATTATAGACCTGATCGAGGACAGCTACCCCGGACTGCTGTACGATTATGAGTTTGTTATAGAGGATTATTGAAAAAACTGAACGGCCGGGTCAAAAATCCTATTTCCTGCCTTTTAAAAAAAGTCCCTTCTTTTTGCGCCCCGAGTTTTTGTTATTTCCATTCTCTTTGTTATTTGTGTCATATGGACCAGTGCCGTAGAAACAGGATGGAGAATACCTGTAGATAGCCTGTCCTTCCATCTCTCCGGTGTTCTTGAAAAACATCTTCTGTCTGGGCTGAAGAGAGCTGTATACCCTTTCGGTAATGGATATGGTATTATCAGCAGTGAAGTATTTTTCCAGATGAGCTGCGGTATTAATGCTTGAAGAAACTATACTTCCCTTATCTTCTCGGTAAGGGGCCATTCCTTTATCAATACCAATCCGGAGATGTACCTGTTTTGACAGCCCGCTTTCGTTAATGTTGAATGTGGGAAGCAGGCCCAGTAGTTCAAAACCAAAACATATGCTGTTTCTGATAAACCGCTGTCCGTAGAAAACCACCAGACCCCCGTCACCCTGCCACGACCACACCGAACCATTGAACCTGCAGGCGATGGTCTTTATCAGGTCAAACAACCTCAGGTATGTATGCTCCAGGCTTTTTTTGTCTTCAACTTTGCTCAACTTGCTGCTCTTTACTGTATCAACGCTCACAAAACAAAACTCGTATTCCTTGTCTTCTTTCAGGCACTTTTCCCACTCAGGAAGGCTTTCACACTCATTTATCTCATAAAATTTCCTGGTCTTGTAGTCGTATCTTACACCTTCCCTTCGTAAAATTACCAGAATGTCTTCCAGGCCGGCAATATTAATGGTACGGCCGTCCAGGGAACAGCAGTCAAGGTCAATGAGAAACTGCACCAGCTTGTCTACAGTTTTGTTTTTCCGCACACAATTAATAAGGTGCTCGGCAGCTGTATGGGGCTGCAGGCGCAGCCGTCCGTACATGTTGTCTTCAACATTAATAGTAAAACCGTCTTTCAGCCTTCTCCCTATCTGAATTATTTCTTCATAGCTGAAATTGTTGCCCAGTACTTCCAGTACCTTATGGGTAATCTCCGGTTGATTAAATCTTTCGTACACTTTTTCCATACCTATACAATTTGTGACTGTATTCTTTTTACCCTTTTACAAATAATTATTATAACTAGATTATATGTCCCATACACAGACATTGTCAAGAATAATTACCTTTCATTGATCAGTAAATAACCGGGGTTTCCTGCAGGTGCCTTACAAATATGTGCCCATTCAGCCTTGCTTCAATTCCGTGCAAAGCTGAAAGTACAGCCGAAGTGGTGGTGGTATACGGTATTCCATGGGTGATAGCAGCAATTCTTATTCTGTAGTCATCCATCTGGGACTCTTTGCCCAGAGGGGTATTTATAAACAGGTCAACTTTTTCGTTTTCAATATAATCCAGCACATTGGGGTGGCCTTCGTGTATCTTTTGAATAACGTCAGCCCAAACCCCATGCTCCCACAGGTAGGAAGAAGTACCCCTGGTGGCGGTAATTTTAAACCCCAGCTGCTGCAGCTTCTTCGCTACAGGTAATATGGTGGGCTTATCATTATCATTAACGCTTATGAACACCATCCCTTTGGTGGGAAGCGGAGTACCCGAAGCCATCTGGGCTTTATAAAAAGCCTCTCCAAATGAAGCCCCTGTGCCCATCACCTCTCCCGTGGACCTCATCTCAGGGCCCAGAAGGGGGTCTATACCCGGAAACCGGTTGAAAGGAAGTACCGACTCTTTCACTGATACATACCTGAAGTCAAAATCATCGTATATTCCCAGCTCATCCAGGGTTTTTCCCATCATCACCCTGGTGGCAATCCTGGCCAGGGGATAGCCTGCCGCCTTGGACACAAAAGGCACTGTTCGGGATGCCCGGGGGTTTACCTCAAGAATGTACACCTGGTCATCTTTTACAGCATACTGTATATTTATCAGCCCCACCACTCCCAGTGCTACGGCAATACGCCGGGTCTGGCTTTTCATCTCATCTATCCATTCCGGTCTGGACTTTACCGGAGGAATGGAACAGGCTGAATCTCCTGAGTGTATCCCTGCTCCTTCTATATGTTCCATTACCCCTCCGATTACCACTTTACTGCCGTCAGAAACAGCATCAATATCGTACTCAAAAGCATCCTCCAGAAACCTGTCTACCAGAACCGGCACCTGTTGTGAAACCTTCACCCTGGAGGTCAGGTATGTCTCAAGACCCTGAGTATCGTACAGAATGGCCATCTTCTTGCCTCCGAGGATGAAAGAGGGCCTTACCAGCACTGGAAAGCCTATTCTCCGGGCAATTTCCAGTGCTTCAGGAATGCTTCTGGCAGTACCGCTTTCAGGCTGACGGAGCCCCAGCCTGCTGATAAGTGCAGAAAACTCCTCCCTGGACTCAGTCCGGTCGATGGATCGAGGGGAAGTCCCAAGTATGTTTACCCCTCCAGCCTCCAGTACCCGGGCAATGTTAAGAGGGGTCTGCCCGCCGAACTGTACAATGGTTCCTACCGGGTTTTCTCTGTCAATGATATTCATCACATCCTCAACCGTAACCGGCTCAAAGTAAAGCCTGTCCGAAGTATCGTAATCGGTGCTTACCGTTTCTGGATTGCTGTTCAACATAATGGTTTCATATCCCATCTCCCTCAGTGCAAAAGAGGCCTGTACACAACAGTAATCGAACTCTATCCCCTGACCGATCCTATTGGGACCACTGCCCACGATGAGAACCCCGGGCTTTCTGCTTTCCAGTTTCTCGTCCTCAGCATCGTAGGTTGAATAAAAGTAAGGAGTAAAAGCCTCAAACTCACCAGCGCAGGTGTCCACCATCTTGTATATAGGCAAAACACCCAGCTTTTTTCGCAGACTTCTTATGTGGAACCCATCGCTGTTCTTAAGGTGGGCTATATAATCATCTGAAAAACCTGTAGATTTTGCTTTTCTTAATACATTTCTATCCAGAGGGTTTTCTTTTACGTATTGTATGAACCTGGCAGCTTTTCCAAACATCTTGATAAACCAGGGGTCTATACTGGTGAGCCCTGCTACCTCGCTTTCTTCTACTCCCCTGCGCAGGGCTTCAATTATCAAAGAAACCCGGTTGGGGGACCTTTTGGAGAGGATTTCAAGAATTTTCTCTGTCGGTGTCTCCTCAACCAGCTCATACCACTTGGTGGTATGCTCCAGGGCTCTCACTCCCTTGAACACTGCCTCCAGAAATGTTCTCCCCAGGGCCATTGTCTCTCCTACTGATTTCATCTGTATAGAGAGCTCTCTGGGGACTCCGGGAAACTTGTCGAAGTTAAACCGGGGCATTTTAACTGCAACGTAGTCTATCACCGGTTCGAATGAAGCAGGTGTCTTTTTGGTTATATCGTTGGGCAGCTCATCCAGGGTATAACCAGCTGCCAGCTTGGCTGCTATTTTAGCAATAGGAAAACCAGTGGCTTTGGAAGCAAGAGCGGAGCTCCTGGAGACCCTGGGGTTCATTTCAATGGCTACTATCCGGCCGGTTTCAGGATGCACGGCAAACTGCACATTTGACCCCCCTGTCTCCACTCCTATTTTCCTGAGAATGGCTATGGAGGCATTCCTCATGTACTGGTTTTCCCGGTCTGAAAGGGTCATGGCCGGGGTTACCGTCACACTGTCTCCGGTGTGGATTCCCATAGGGTCAATATTCTCTATGCAACAGATAATGACTGCATTGTCCTTTTTGTCTCTCATCACCTCGTATTCAAACTCTTTCCACCCGTATATGGACTCTTCAATCAGCACCTGGTGAATAGGGCTTTGATCAAGACCGTCCCTCACCGAGGAGATAAACTCTTCGGAGGTGCGGGCGATGTTCCCCCCCTGCCCTCCCAGAGTAAAGCTGGGCCTGATTATTACCGGCAGACCAATCTGCTCCAGTGCAGACTGTGCCCCCTCCAGGGAACGAACCAGTACGCTTTTTGGGGTATCCACTCCTATTTCTTCCATAGCCTGCTTGAACATCTCCCTCTGCTCAGCCTTTCTGATCACCTCTATATTTGCTCCTATGCACTCTACTTCAAAATCATCCAGCACCCCCATATCAGAGAGAGCTGCAGCGATATTAAGGGCGGTCTGGCCCCCCAGGGTGGGCAGTACAGCATCAGGTCTCTCCCGGGCTATTACCTCTGCTGCCACCTCCGGAGTAAGGGGCTCAATATACGTCCGGTCAGCCATTTTGGGGTCGGTCATTACAGTAGCAGGGTTGCTGTTCATCAGTATTACCGAGTATCCCTCCTCCTTCAGGGCTTTTAAAGCCTGAGTCCCTGAATAGTCAAACTCACAGGCCTGACCTATTATAATCGGTCCGGAGCCGATGACCAGTATTTTTTTAATATCCTTTCTTCTGGGCATTAAGCTCTTCCAATCAGGTGTATAAAATCATCAAATAGGAAAAATGTGTCGTGGGGACCCGGAGCCGCCTCAGGATGAAACTGCACCGAAAAGAGAGGATGTTTTTTATGTGACAGGCCTTCCAGGGTGTGGTCATTCAAGTTAATGAAAGTAATATCCACCTCCTTGCTGGGGAGTGTCCGGGTGTCTACTGCAAATCCGTGGTTCTGGGTAGTGATAAACACTTTACGGGACTTTTCACTCCTAACCGGATGGTTTCCTCCATGATGGCCGAACTTCAGCTTGTAGGTTTCCGCACCCAGCCCCTGGCCTATTATCTGATGTCCCAGACATATCCCAAAGACCGGCACTTCTCCAATTAAGCTGTCCACCAGCTCCACCAGATAGGTAAGAGGAGCAGGATCACCTGGGCCATTGGAAATAAGCACTCCCTGGGGCCGGGTTTTCATAATATCGCTTCTGGCAGCTTGAGCTGGGAACACCTCCACCCTGCAGCCTCTGAGGGCGAGGTGTCGTAGTGTGCTGAGCTTTACTCCGCAGTCAATAACAGCAATCCTGTATCCCTGTCCTTCACAGTAAACATACGGCTCATCAGGGGTTGCCTCTTTTACCAGATCACGCCCAATCAGGGAGGGGGATTGCTGAACCTTCTTTAAAAAAACCGCTCTGTCCACCTTTTGGGTGGTAATGCCGGCCTTCATTGCCCCCTTTTCCCTAATATGCCTGGTAAGAAATCTGGTATCAGGACCCTCCACTCCCAGCACATGGTGGCTTTTCAAATAGCCGGCTAGACTGCTGGTAATCCTGTTATGGATTAAAGTATGGTCCTGATGAGGGCTCAGCCTGTGCTCCTGTCCAGGAGTTTTATTTTTCTGAGTGGGCGGGTATTCTCTTTCCTCTTTATGTGAACAGCTGCCATCTTGTTCAAAGGGGGTGCCGGAGTATTCCTTAACCACAAAACCCTCTACCTGCACTTCCATTGATTCATCTTCATTTTCTCTTATCCCGTAGTTTCCTATCATGGTATTGGTCATCAGAACGATCTGACCGTGGTAGGAAGGATCGGTAATTATTTCCTGGTACCCGGTAAGGCCTGTATTGAACACCAGCTCCCCGAACACTTCTCCCCCGCCGGTAAAGCTTTCACATTCCTGATAAACCCCGTTCTCCAGCATGAGAATAGCTTTCATTTCTAAGGTCCGGTTGTTTAAAAAGGTAAGATTAAAATCAATATTATTGTTGCTTGGCTTCTGTAGATTTACTATAATGTGTCAGAGAGCCATTTACCTTAAATTTTCATAGAAGGTATTAAGCATTGGTAAATTAGTCAATTGCAAAACTTTCCTGCTCCGGTTATCCTTATATTTTATTGGCCCACAAATAAAAAAATTCAATAAAATAATAAATTTTTCTTGCAATTAGATATATTCGTTTTCATCTTAGGTTTTGAATAAATCATGTATATAGAGGTAACAGTATGCCCAAGTCCATGTTTCTCACAAAAGCAAAAGCTAAAAAAATCCACGAAGCATCCTGCAATATCCTGGAAAAAACAGGATTTAAACTAAACCACGAAGAAGCAGAAGACCTTCTTTTAAGCGCAGGCGCTAAAAAAGACAGCGAGGAACGCATCCTTATTCCCCACAGTATGGTGGAAGAGGCCCTGGCCAAAGTGAACAAAAAAATCCAGTTTTATGACAGGGAAGGCAAAAAAGCCATCCTGGTCAAGCCAGGAAGGACCTATTTTGGTCCGGGATCGGATGCACTGTATAATATCGACAGGGAAACAGGGGAACTGCGTTTTTCAGCCCTTCACGATGTAAGTGATAATGTGAAAATCGCAGATTACCTGAAGGGGTATGATTTTGTGATGTCTATGGCCCTTCCCAACGATGTTGACACCCATAAACTCTATACATCCATTTTTGTGGAAATGCTTAAAAATACCACCAAGCCCATAGTCACTACCGCAACCACCGTGGACGATATAAAACAGATACACAAAATAGCCTCTATTGTAGCAGGAGGTGATAATATTCTCCGGGAGAAGCCGTTTTTTATTGCTTACCTGGAACCCAACTCACCTCTCATTGCAGACTGGTTCTCTACAGAAAGGCTTCTGTACTGTGCGGAAAACCAGATCCCTTTCCTGTACGCAGCCGGGGCAAACATCGGTGCTTCCGCCCCCATTACCCTTACCGGAGCTGTTGCCCAGGGCAATGCTGAATCATTGTTCGGGTTGGTACTGGCTACACTTAAAAATGAAAATGTCCGGTTCATCCACGGCTCCAACAGCTCATCGGTGGATATGATGTACGGCAAAGTACTCTACGGAGCGCCCGAGTGGTTCAAGACAGTGGCCATGTATGCTGACATGGGCCGATACTACCAGATCCCTACCTGGGGAACAGGTGGATGCAGTGACTCGCACTGCATAGATGCCCAGGCAGGCCTGGAAGCTTATGAGGGCATACTGTTGAGTGTCCAGTCAGGTCCAACCCTGGTGCACGATGTGGGCTACCTTTCCTACGGATTTCTGTACGACGTACGGATGCTGGTGCTTACAGACGAGATTATAAGAAGGGCCAGGCACCTGAACACTGTTATTAAAGTTACCGAATCGGATGAAGAAGAGTCCACCAAGGCCATAGACGATGTAGCCAGAGGCTGGTACGGTTCTTTTCTGGACCATCCTCAAACCGCAGCACATTTTCGGAAACAGCTGTGGCTTCCGCCACGGTTTATTCGGAGAAAACTGCTGGGAGCAGGAGACTCCAGTACCGAATTGTACGATAAGCTCAGTGAGGAGGTATCAAAAATCTTGGCCAACCACACTCCCAGGAAGCTTTCCAGGCACAAGCTGGAGCAAATTGAGAGTTATATGCAGAATTTGTAGGGGCTGATTGATGTAAAACCGGTGGGTAAATCACCAATCCACCGTACTTCGAAAAAGACCTGTCAATGGCGTGTATTGAGCACATACTTTTGGTAAGTTTGAATAATACCTTTGTTCAGAAGAGATTTTTGTACTTCATAATAGGAGTCCAAATCCAGAGAAATTATTTCTTTTGCTTTTTGTAAAGCATCCTTGCTGAGGACTTTACCTGCCTTCTTCTTAAAACTCCTGAAAGCATACCTTTTGACAAAAATTACCAGGAAGGGAAAAAACTTTTTTGCAAAATAAACATCCGACAACCTTCTGGCCAGGGTAAACTCAGCCCAGCTGGATTTCTTTTTTCTGTAGACATGGAGATGGTAAATATACAACTGAGGAATATAGTAAATTTCTATCCCCGCCTTCTTTAGCCTGAAAGACAGGTCCATGTCCTCGTTCCCGGCAAAGTAATTTTCATCATACAGGTCGACCTGCTGCATAACTTCTTTTTTGATCAGAAGGTTTCCAGTACCCACAAAGGTGGCCCTTTTTACTTTATCGGGGTGGGACTTTTTAAAATTGATGATTCTCAGTCTGAGGGCCTGGAAATTTTTTTTGTCCTTTTTCAAGCCCAGGGCAATTCCGTCAAGCGTGGGATGAGCATGGAGGAAGGCTTTAATTTTATCCAGCATGCCATCCGGAATAACAGTATCATCATTCAAAATCAACACATACTTTCCTGTGGCAGCACGAATACCGGCATTGTATGCTCTGGATGTACCCAGGTTTTCATTATTTTTAATAACCGTGACAAACGGATAATCATTATGGATAAGCCTGAAAGCAGGAGGATCACTGCCGTTATCGATACAGATAAACTCAACCCACTCTTCGCTCTGGTAGCCGGTTATGGATTCCAGAAACCGCCTGACCACTTCTATTCTTCCGCCGTGGGTAACAAAAACCACAGATAAAAAGACATTCACCATTATACCCTCTCAGCAACTTCTAACGTGATGCTCAGCTGCCCCATTGGAGATATCCTTCAGCTCAACACTCCGTTGCTCCGTTCTGCCCTGGTGCAGAAGCGATAAAACATAAAAATCTATACTCCAGCCTGTTATTTATCTTTTCTCATCCGCTCCTTAAATGTTTTCAATTTTAATTTTTTGGGATAAAAACGATGAGACCAGTCCCTGTCAAACTCTTTCAGCCTTTCCACCTGGAGCTTCACCCGCTCTTCGTCCTGCTGGGAAAGATGTACAAGTCTGGCTTTTGTTTTATACACCCTGTATTTTCTCTGCAGATCGGGTATTCTTTCCATGTGGTGCACTGCATCCTGAGGATAACGCAGCCCTTGCTTCCACCTGAACATGGTATTTTCCCGAAACCAGCGATATTTGCCGTTTATCCTGTACTTGCCGGTATTTCGCCACAGGGTAACCCTGTAGCTTGAAACCCACCCGTATTTCTGAGGAAGGTTTTTTATTGTATCGAGCTCGTCATGAAGAGCATCCTCATAATATTCATCATGGTCCAGTTTCACAATCCACCGGGGACGGTACCTGCCGGCTTTTTCCAGAAGAAAGTTTGCATCTCTTCCCGCCCCCCTCTGTTTGTTGTAATGATAAAACTCTATTTTTCCCTCTTTTTCAAGACCTTTCAAAGTCTCTATGCTTCCATCTGTGGATCCGGTATCCAGAACAATAACATGGTCGAACATCTCCCAGGCCCTGTTTACCACAAAAGAGATATGCTTATTAAAGTTCCACACTGTCATGATCACACAAAAATCCACTGATCACTCCGATTTTTAAAATATATAAAATGTCCCGGCATTTCACTGCATTGATCAAATGTGTATATACATTTTAGCAGGTAACCACCCGTACTTATAGTATACAATATTTTCTGTATCGGAATACCACTGTACTTGTTCGCCTTTTAATAAACTGAGATAAATTACTTTACTTTTAGTTAAAACCCAGCTTCCTGTTAAAATACTCCTCACTCTGTTTAAACCAGTCTTTTACCTTCTGCCTGTTTTTGGGACTTTTGCCCAGGTAGTGAACAATCCTGCTGTGGGGAGTGTATATAATTTTATATCCTGCTCTTCTTGCCCTTATATGCATTTCTGTTTCCTCAAAGTACAGGAAAAAATTCTCATCAAACATCCCTATCTCATCGAATATCCTCCTCTTAGCTCCAAACAGAGCTCCCGAAACCGAAATTACTTCCTCCACCCTGTCAAACTGGCCTTTATCTTTCCTGCCCCATCCCCGGTGGTGCCTCTTTTTCTCACTTCCGCCTATTCCACAGCTGTTAAGCCTCCCCCGCGAGTCATAAATCTTGGGTCCCACAAAGCCCACCTCCTTTTTCTGCAGCTGTTCAATAAGAGGCGGGAGCCAGTTTTGTTGAAACTTTATATCCAGGTTTGCAAAAACAAGATAGGGTGAAGAAGATAATTCTATGCCCTGATTGAGTGCCTTTGCATAGCCCAGATTTTGAGTATTCCGATGAAAAACAAACCTGCCCTTTTTAAAAATACTCTTATACTTTTCAATAGCCTCGATGGTTGGTTCCTCTGAATTATTGTCTATGAGAATAACCTTTTCATATTCCCCGGTATTTTCTTCAAGGGAAGAAAAACACCGGGGAATATCTTTTTGATTATTGTAGCAAACAAATACTATATCAACCATTGGGGGGAATACCTTTCCTTTTTCCAGGAACTCATTGCTCCGTAATAGTTGAAACTAATGGTTGAAACCCATAAATATAATTATGTTCAATAGCAGAGAAATTTTCTAAAATCCCTGCTTGGTACATTATTTAATAATAACTCATTTCATAGTACATTAAATTAAAAAATTGAGTAAAAGTATCAGTCCATATAGTCTATACATATTGAATAAAACAATCAAATCAAAGTAACCGGTATACAAATGAAGCAAAAAGTAAGTGTAATTATACCTACCTGCAATCGCAGAGAATTACTTAAAAATACGCTCAGCTCTTTTAATAACCAAACATACACCAACTATCAGATCGTGGTTATTGACGATGGGTCAATCCACAACATTTCCCAGGTAATAACTGCTATGAATACAACCTGCCCCCTTTCATATTATTATATTTCTCACCGGGGAAGAGCAGGGGCCAGAAATGCAGGAATAA
>JBMCUI010000036.1:0-13380 GCA_048622675.1 Spirochaetota bacterium
GTGCAATCCTTTGACAGGTCATGTTGAAGCTATCCCGCGGCATACTGAAATATCAAACCGATTAGCCCGTAAAATCTGCAGTGCATTCTCAATAAAAGAAATTGGATGACGATTCATTCCAGCCGATCGCTTGCAGCAGAGGTTGAATTCAATGGTTAGAGCGCATCTTAGAAAAGGAGAGTAAGGATGAGTCACAAATGCGTCATCTCCTACCACGCCGCGGATTAAAGAGCAGTTGAAAATTCCAGCCAAAAACTGACCCCCTTTTCCAGGTAAAAGTTATCCAGAGTGCCGAAGTGCTTGATCACAGAGGCCTGACTCAAGAACACGGCGATGAAAAACGCGGGCAGCAGGCACAGAACCACTTTTAGCCAAAAAAACGTAAAGGAAAAAATGCTTTGCTTTTCATGCCTTTACAAGAGTATATTTGGAAGGTACATTTAATAATAACTACTTATAATTCGTTAATTACAGAAGCACATCACCGCCCGGTGTCCCCAAGGGCATCCATCCGACTCAACCGGACAAAATAGACTGGTAAAAAACTGCTATGACCAAGAATATGAGAAACTTCCCTTTTGATCCGGGCAGATGGCCCTTCTTCTACGGGTGGGTGGTCCTTGCCTTCGGCACCATGGGAATTCTGATGAGCGTTCCCGGGCAGACGGTGGGGGTCTCCGTGTTCACCGACTACCTCATCGAGGCGCTGGACATACCCCGGAACCTGCTGAGCCTGGCCTACCTCGCTGGCACCATCGGCAGCGCACTGATGATCACCAGGGCTGGAAGGTTCTACGACCGTCACGGTGCGAGGACGATGGCTGCGCTGGTAAGCTTTGGCCTGGGAGGTGTGCTGGTCTATCTCTCCTTCTCGGATGTCATCACCTCCGCCGTACAACGGGTGATGCCTTTTTCTGGAAAGGCGGTGATTCCTTTTGTCATTGCCGCACTGGGGTTCTTCCTGCTCAGGTTCCTGGGCCAGGGATCGCTTACCCTTGCCTCCAGGAACATGGTGATGCAGTGGTTCGAAAAACGGAGGGGCCTGGCCAACGGGGTGCTGGGTGCGGCGGTTTCCTTCGGGTTCTCCATTTCCCCCCGCGTGCTGGACGAGCTGGTCCAGAGGTGGACCTGGCAGGGTGCCTGGCGGTTTCTGGCGCTGGTGGTGGGAGTGGGTTTTGCACTTATTGTTATTGTTTTTTTCCGGCACAGGCCCGAAGACCACGGGCTCATTCCGGACGGCAGGGAGCTCACCGCATCCACGCGAAGCCATCCGGAAACGGTTGCCGCCCGCAGCTTCACCCTTCCCGAAGCCCGCGGTACGTTCACCTTCTGGGTGTTCACCCTGTCCCTGCTCATCTCGGGGCTGCTGGTCACCGCGTTCACCTTCCATGTGGTCTCAATCTTCGAGACCTCCGGGCTGACCCGCACCCAGGCGGTGGGAATCTTTTTGCCGGCCTCCTTTGTAGCGGTCTGTTCCCAGTTCACCGGGAGCTACCTGAGTGATTACATCAAGCTGAAATACGTGCTCTTTGTGCACCTGGCGGGCATGGCCCTGCTCGCGCTGGGGATCTGCACGCTTGGTGAGGGGGTGCCGGTTTTACTGGTGATTGCGGGGATGGGCATCTCCCAGGGGTTGTTCGGGGTCAACGGAAACCTCACCTGGGCCCGGTTTTTTGGCAGGCAATACCTGGGGTCAGTCTCCGGGTTCGCCTTCGCCTGGCTGGTGGCGGGGACTGCGGTAGGCCCCTTCCTGTTCAGTCTCTCTCTGGAGCGTACCGGCTCCTATGCCTGGGCAGCGCTCGCCGTTCTGGTGGTGGTGGCGATTCTCATGATCGGAGCGCTCAAGGCCAACCGACCTGAGTAAAAACGCCGCTCGGCTGAAGGCCTCATCTGTTACTATTATTACAATGGCAGTGACTCCATTCATTGTACCTTTGAGCTCCCGGCTTACAGATGCTGTACTCCGGCTGCCCATTCCAAAAAGATTGATATGGCGAGATTTGATATAAGAATTTTTTGCTCTGAGCTTATGTTTTGTGTAATTCTTCATAGTGCTAAAGACCAAATTGGGGTATCAACAAGAATTTTCACTTGCGATACCTAAGGGCTTTGTAGTTGTAGTCTTTATAGTAGTCTATCTGATTAAAGGGGATTATATCAAGAATAAAGAACAAACGGTAAAATTTTGAAAAGCTGAATTGAAAATAAATATGATTTTTCTGCATCGTAATGTTAGATTTACTTTTAAAAGGTAATGGTTTTATTTTACCATATACCTAATTTTTGATATTTCGGTGTGACTGTGTGCTAAATTAGGAAGATAATATGAAAACGCATATTGATGAGATAAAACAAAAAGTTATACCGATTTTACAATGTTATGGAGTTAAAAGGGCAGGGTTATGTGGATCGGTTGTTCGAGGAGAAATAAGAGAGGCTGAGGTAAAGGCGAGGAGGTGATTATGAAAAAAATTGATGAACGGGAAGCAAAAATAATGTCTATCTTAGGCTCAAAAAAAATAGAAGTAAACAGTAAAACGCTCAAAACTTATTTACAATTCCTGAAACAGCATATTGAATTTCCCTGCCAGCTTACTGGTATAGAGGATTTCGATTGGGAAGAGTTCTATTTGTTTGGTCCAGGCAGTAAAAAGGAGTATAAGGAATTAAAAAATTATGTTTATAAATGTAGAAACTTATTGCATAGTATCATCAAAACAAGTATATTATATAATATAAGGAGGTATTCATGCCACAATTATCCCTTTACATAGATGAACAAACGCTTAAAAAGATTGAAATCGCAGCAAAATTGGAAAAACTTTCTATCTCTAAATATGTCGTGAAGAAATTGAATGAATCTATAAACAAATCATGGCCCCAGAATTTTCAGTCCCTCTACGGTTCCATTCAGGACGAAACATTTAATATCCCGGAGGAAATTGATCATGCTATTGATTCTCAAAGAGAAGAACTGTGAAATATTTTCTCGACACAAATATTTGCATCTATTACCTGAAGGGATTATGCTCAAAAATAAAAAACGTTCTCCTTGAAAAACATCCCGATGAAATTAAGATCGCTGCCATTGTGAAAGCAGAATTATTGTACGGTGCTGAAAAAAGTGAGAATAAAAAAGATAATATCCTTAAAGTGAATGAGTTTTTATTCCCTTTCGAAATAGTTCCTTTCAATGATAAAGAAACACATCACTACAGTAAAATACGAACCGAACTCGAAAGAAAAGGAACATCGATCGGACCTAATGATTTGCTGATCGCTTCTATTGTATTGAATAACGATGGAATTCTTGTAACGAATAATGAAAATGAATTTAGGAGAATCAAAGGTCTCAAGATAGAGAATTGGACGAAATGAAAGGCTTTATAACATCCTGTTGTAGTTGACCACTCGACAAACACCTACATAGAAAAGAAACAACTGCATAGTTTGCAGCTATTGTATGACAAACATAGCCTGCCTTTTTCTCGTGGCAACTGAACAGAACGTTATATTCAAAATTTAGTTTATGGGAAATATCATTAAAATACTCAATTGAAAAATTAGAATTGGAAGGAACTGATCCGGATGAAGTATATAAAATAATCAAAGAATCAGGATTTGAATTATTCGAAGTAGAGATGGTCGTGTGATCGGTCATATTACATTCTCTCCTGTGACCATTTCAGATGGTACTCAGAACTGGTTTGGTCTTGGTCCTGTTTCGGTGTTGCCGGAGTACCAGGGACAGGGTACCGTCACTTTCCACGAAGCATTCAAAGCAGATGGCCAACAAGAGGGTGTAGACGGCACTTAACAGGGCACCTGGCATACCATGCCTATTTTTTGCACGGTGCCATCAGACAGTAGGCTCTGGTATTGACATTGGATAGAAAGCTGATGGTATCTGCCCCAAATTGTAATGTCGAGACCGAGAGGTTTAAAATACAGGTTTTTGCCTATTCTGAAGCACGGTAAAAACGTGCCATAAACAATTACCCATCATGGGTGTCGGTAATAATAGGGTGAGGCGAACTGTTCTACAGCCGCAGGTCACCTGTCGGCGGATTGTACCGCCTGGATGAGCGAACCTGCTGCCTCCTGGAGCTGTTCCACGGTTGCCTTTTTCACCTCGCGTGAGCGAAGCGTCACTGTGGCCAGGGGCTTGCATTCAGTCAGCCGCTCCATCTCCTGAAAGGTCCTTCCCGGGTTTGTACCCCCCAGAGTGAGAAAAAAGGCTGTTTTCTGGATGCTTTTACCGTTCTGGGCCAGAAATGAACGGACCGGTGAGGCCATGGTGCTGGCCCACACCGGGGTGCCAATGAGCACCACCTGGTAGTCCCCAGGGTCCCGGGCAAGCGGCTCCAGCTTGGGTGTCTTCCCCCGAGCCGCCTGGAACGCTCCGGCTACGAATCCCCAGGGCCCCCGGAACTTTCTTTTAGACACGATCTCCTGCACATCTGCTCTCAGTGCGTCTGCAATTGCCCGCCCCAGACGGGCAGTGCGCCCTGATCGGGAGTAGTAGGTTACCAGACAGCTCATGTGTCCTCCTGTACTTAGAGTCCTCATTTGGTATTACAATTTGTAACACCTCATGTTGTAAGTCAATACTTTTTAGAGAATTGGGGGTTACCAGTGATTATGCTATTTTCTCCTGTTTCGTTACCAGAGCAATCGAACGGTCGCCGATTTTTAAGTAACATATTATTTGGCTCATGTGCATATCACACCCCCTGTATGATCTCCCTGCTTTTTGGCCCGCCGCAGTTCAGGAGCAGGTCAAGGGTGGAGAGGTTGTAGATGAGCTCCCCCCACAGCTGGGGGTAGACCGGCGGGCGAAAGCCTGTGAACACAGGGCTGATGGGTGGTTATTGTCATGGGCACATCAATTATGTTAACATGGACAGTGTTGATGGTAAAGATAAAGAAGGGGCGTATACAAGCTCATATTGAAGATTCATCTTTTCACTTGTTGTTCTATGCTTTCAATCAATAACCGGTGCAAGGTAAAGTGTACATTTTCTTGTAACATTAAAAAGGGCCAGGCTGCGGGTCATTCCACGTTCTGCGGTTTATAGCTTATAATACTTACTTTGATGCTGTTACAAATCATGATCCAAAGCGCATATTCGAAGATTATTTCCATTAGTGACTGCATATATTACCATATCGAAAGGATTTTTTGGCTGAACTCAAGTTTTTATTGGTCTTTGCTGTGCGAATAACCACATTGTGGTATCAATTAAACCTGCGAAGCCCTGTGAAAGAGGTATTCCCGATTATTACGAATGCCGGAGAACCAGTAGACTTCAAGGGGCATGGTGTATGCACTGAAAACTACGATATAGAGAGGTATGAATGGATGGTCCTGTACGGCAGCAACGAAACACAAAAAATCGGATATAATCCGGAGTTCGACATTTATGAGTTTCCTGCAGGTGCAGGAGAGTACTACGTATTCTTCAGGGTACAGTGCGGTCAGGGGGAGTGGTCAGATTATGTGGTATTGGAGACCCCTGTGGTTATCGAACCTTGACCCCAGAGCTCCGCTCATGTTCTTAAAGTCCAGCTTTGTCTGCAACCGGGTGGTTGACCCGGCCGCTAAATCAAGAAAGGACCCAGCCAAGTTGTCGGCTACCATATCTTCATCTCCACCCGGCCTACCAGCACTATGTCGTTGCGGTGCAGTTTTACCCATTTTCCCTGGGGAACCCTGGTCTTGTTCACATAGGTGCCGTTGGTGCTGTCCAGGTCCTTTATGAAGTATGCATCTTTTATTTTTTGTACCATGGCATGCCGGCGGGATACCAGGGGGTCGTCCAGCCGGATA
Source organism: Spirochaetota bacterium (assembly GCA_048622675.1). Classification (GTDB taxonomy): domain Bacteria; phylum Spirochaetota; class B62-G9; order B62-G9; family DRHN01; genus JBMCUI01. Next base: position 5,831 of record JBMCUI010000036.1, read on the forward strand.
TCATTGGTCCGGCTCCTTCCTATGGTTATCTGGCCCACTATGGGGTAGTTTTTCCCCTGGTATGAAAGGCCCAGGTGCTCCTTTTTTTTGAAATTCTTCAGGCGTTTGCCTATGTTGCTGTGGCTGAAAATAGTATCTCCCATAATGGCATCCTCACTTTATATATATATTATGCATCGGTTGAATCATTTTAACAACAAAATAAATAACTTACGGACCAACTATTATTAATTTTCAGTATGATATATACTCATCCAGTATTGCCTAACTCTTCCATTGGGACTAATTTTGCCAGTAGACGTGATTAAGGAGGGCCAACATGGACAAGAAGAAGGTTGTGGCAATTGCAGGAGCATCTTCGGGTCTCGGCTGGGCTTCTGCACAGAGGCTTGCAGGACAGGGTTATGCGGTGGCTGTGTGCGCCAGGCGTGAGGAGCTGATAAAAGAGCTGGTTGAATCCATAAAGAAACAGGGAGGCCAGGCCTTCGGTATGAGAGCTGATATGACCAGGTGGGAGGATGCCCGGGATTTTGTACAGTCTACTGTGAATGAATTCGGCCGAATAGATGTAATGTTTAATAATGCAGGTGCAGGGGTACGATTTGCAGACTTTGATGATCTCAGCATCGAAGAAATTGACGGGGGGATTGCAGTAAATCTGACTTCGGTATTGTATGGGTGCAGGGCAGTGGTGCCGGTAATGAAAAAGCAGAAAAGCGGGCACATTATAAACACCACCTCAATACTCGGTAAACGGGCCAGGGCGGGGCTTTCTGTGTACACTGCAGGCAAGCATGGAGTGGATGGTTTCTCCCGGGCGCTTTTCAATGAGGTGAAGGACCATGGTATCAAGGTGAGCATTCTGGGCCCGGCCATGATAGCCACAGACTGGGCAAAAAAAGCAGGGATCCAGACACCCTTTTCCCAGGGCAGGATGCTTCTGGCTGAAGATGTTGCGTACCTGGTTCAGCAGTTGATTGAAACCCCCGAGCATTACTCGGTGTGGTGCATCGATATTATGGCCCTGGACCAGACCATAGACCCGCTGTGAGGATTGGTTTGTAACTTACTGCCTGGAAGTACCGGCAGGAGAGGGGGCTTTTTTCCCCACAGGGCAGACAGATATACATATCCCACAGATGGTGGCATTTATTTTCATATTTTTCCAGCAGAGCTCCACACACTTGTCCCGGCATTTGAAGGGATCAAAGAATTCTTCCCGTTTCACTTCTACACTCCATGCCTTTCCATTTGCAGCCTCTGCAGGACATCTGTCAACGCATATGGTGCAGCTGCCGCACCGGCTCTGGTTTTCGGGCATGCCGGAAGGCTGTAGAGGACAGGCTGTAAGCACAGTTGCCAGCCTCAGCCTGGGACCGAACTTTCTGGATACAAGCAGGTCTGTTTTTCCTATCCACCCCAACCCTGCTCTGGTAGCCCCCATTTTGTGAGGGTGCTCCAGTGCCAGGCTTTCATTGTACACTGGTTTTTCCCGATCATTTTGGCTGCCTGTCGGCTCAATGGCACAGCTGGGTATACCCCTTGCCGATAAAAACCTGCCCACACGGTGGACTGCCGAAGAGAGGTTTTTGTTTGTTTCATTGTACAGGTTGAAGTATTCAATGTTAGGCCCCTGTTCTATGGAATCAATGATTCTGTCATCCAGTTTTTTCCCTATAACCACTGCATGGGTGTAATTTTTATATTTTTTGTGTAAAAGGCCTGTTAAGTCGGCAAAACCAACAACATATTCATCATCAGGCACAAGTTCTTTTATTCTCTCTTCAATTTCCACTATGGCCTCCATCATAATATAATAATATTGTAACCTGAACCTGGACAAGGCCAAATCAAATACAAAAATCGATGACGGGCTTTTATAAAATCATAGCCAAAATCTGGTTCAGGGGAATACGCAACTATCAGGAAAGTACGACTATACAAGATAAGATGGGTACAATCCAGGTAGAAGAGCATCATTTGAACCTGGAAATAATAAAAAAGACCAGAGAGAGTATAATGCTCAGGATGATGCAGGTAGTAAGCGGGAAGTAAAACCGGAAGTTTTCCCTTTTTATGTATATATCCCCGGGAAGCTTTCCCAGGAAGGGGATTTTCTGCCCATAAGCTATAAGGACCCCCATTACCACCAGGACTATTCCTGCTATTATTATCAGCTTTCCTGCTGGTGCCAGATTACCCATTGCTTTCGTCCTGCCTGGTGCGTATATTATTTTAAATTTAGAAAATTGTTGGGCTGCCTGTCCATTAAATTTGGTTGTCCGGAAAGGGTATTATTGAATCAGGTGAGCTGTCAGTGTGCTTTAAAAATCCTGAAATGGTGATTGGGGGTATGGAAGCAGGCCGGGGACAGAGAATATCCAGGTATATTATAAGGCTGGTCCAGGTATTGGGGCCCCGCAGGGTAAAAGTTTTGGGAAAGACATACAGAATTTCGCCTGCTGTTTTTAATCCCCGGTTTTATGGTTCCAGCATATTCATGGCCAGGAACCTGGAGGTAAAACCGGGTGAAGAGGTGCTGGATATGGGAACCGGTTCAGGTATTCTGGCCCTTACAGCTGCCTGTAATGCTGAGAGGGTGGTTGCAGTGGACATCAATGCAAAGGCTGTAAGATATGCCGGGGAAAATGCACGGTTGAACGGTCTTTCTGATAAGGTTGAGGTGGTTCAGGGAGACCTTTTTTCCTCCCTGGACCAGGCTCAAAAGTTTGACCTGATTGTTTTTAATCCTCCCTATCTGGAGGGGAAGCTGTACACCGGTATTGACCATGCGGTAAATGATCCGGGAGGGGTGGTTTTGAAGAGGTTTTTGCAGCAGGCGAAGCACTACCTGAAACAGGGAGGCAGGGTAACTATGGTGTACTCCTCCATAGCGGACATTGCTAAAATGCTGAATATGGTGAAGACTGCAGGATGGAGGTATGAGATTGTTGCCAGCAGGAACATAATATTTGAGACTCTGAATATTTACAGATTGGAGCCTGTGGAGTAGGGGGTGGTAGTCCAGTGTTTAAGAGGGGCTGTTATTTCAGTTACATAAATAAGGAAGAAGAACAGAGGGAAATTATTACTGACTGGTGTTAATCGAGTGAGGGGGCAGGAGAACATAAAACATGTCCATTGCGCGTTATCAGCGGCTGAGCCGGGTATACGATATGGACTGGGGGGATTTCTCCCTTCAGTATGTGGATTTAATCAGGTATGTGCTTGACCGTCTGGGCATAGATAAGGCCAGGGTGCTGGACCTGGGATGCGGTACCGGGGTGCTGGCGGTTGAGCTGGGAAAAGCGGGGCACATCGTTCACGGTATAGATATATCTCCGCATATGATTCAGGTGGCCGGTTCCAAATCTTCTGAAATGCACAATGTTTCATTTGAACTGGGTGACATGACCGGGTTTGAGCTCAACCGGAAGTTTGATGTGGCTGCCTGTGCATTCGACTCAATCAACTATCTGCTGGACCTGGATGAGGTGAGGGATATGTTTGAGTGTACACACAGAGCGCTTGATACATCCGGTGTATTTGTTTTTGATTCCAATACCAGGCGGTTGTACCGAAAATACAATGGTATGAAGCACGCCTACCACCTGGGAGACGAGCGGTTCATCCAGGAGGTCAGTTATAACAGTAGAAAGGAACAGGCGTTAACTACATTTGAGTTTATGGATGGAGAGGTGGAGAAGCACCGGCAGCGTCCCTATGATTTGAAGGAACTCCGGCCCCTGCTCAAAGAAACAGGGTTCAGGGTAATGAACCTTTACCGCAATTTTAAGAGGAAAAGATACAACCGGAGGACCGAAAGGCTGATCTGTGTGGCACAGAAACAGGGCCGGAATGAGGGTGAGTGAGAGCAGGTATGCTCTGCATCCTTCCAAACAGGCTGTGGAGGTAAGAAAGAAGGTCAGGCATGATTGTAAGCGCCAGCAGAAGAACAGACATACCCTGTTTTTATGGTGAATGGTTCATAAACAGGCTCAAACAGGGGTACGTACTGGTCAGAAACCCTTTTTCCCCACGAACTGTATACAGGATTGCTATGGACCCCTCGGAAATTGACTGTGTGGTTTTCTGGACCAAGAACCCCCGGAGCATTCTTCCCGTGCTCGAAAGGATAGATGAGCTCGGTATTCCTTATTATTTTTTGTTTACCATTACTCCATACGGGCCGCCTCTGGAGCGAAATATCCCACCCAAAAATCAGGTGATTGATACTTTCCAGAGGCTTTCAGAAAGGATAGGAAAACACAGAGTTATATGGAGATACGATCCTGTTATATTTACCCCTGCTATGGACATTGATTTCCATGTAAAAAATTTTGAGAAAATTGCGGACAGACTGGAAGGTTATACTGAAAGCTGTATCATCAGTTTTCTGCACCTGTATAAAAAGTGCAGTAAAAATCTCAGGGGAATGGGGGTAGTGGATGCTGACAGGGAGACTATGAAAAAAACAGTCGGGGAGCTGGGTCGGATTGCAAAAGTTCACTGCATAGGTCTCCAATCATGCGCTGTAGATTTGACAGAGGCGGGAGTGGACAGGGGAAAATGCATTGATGACAGGCTTATTGAAAGGATTACCGGTACCCGGGTATCCAGAAAAAAGGACAGCTCTCAGAGGCCGGAATGCCTGTGTGTTGAGAGCGTGGATATAGGTGCCTACCATACCTGTATGAACCTGTGTGTGTACTGCTATGCAAATCACAACGAACAGGTGGTTAAGAAAAACGCTGCCAGCCACCATAATAAAAGCCCCCTTTTATGCGGGAGTCTGGACAAGAATGACCACGTGGTACATAGGAACCTTTGAGAATACAGTGCCTATGTTGGGAGGCCGCGGGGAGAAGAGGGAGATAAAGTGTATTTATCCAAAAAGCCCCTTTTACGAAAAGACACTATTTCAAAAAGGGCACTATTTCCCTACAAGGTGCTCCAGCAGGATTTTTATTCCTATGCCTATGAGTAGTATCCCTCCCGCTGTCTCCAGTTTGTTTTCGAAAATATGACCTGTCCTGTCCCCGATGTATACCCCGATTATGCATACAACAAAGGTCACAGCTCCGATGATGGCTATGGGCAAAAAGATGGAGATCTTGAGCACTGCAAAGCTTACTCCCACTGCCAGAGCATCTATACTGGTGGCAAGAGACATTACCAGAAGGGTAGGAAAATGGAGGCAGTTGCGGGAGCTGCACTCCCGGTCCCTGGATTTAGCCTCCACAATCATCTTTATACCTATGAATAAAAGCAAAAAGAAAGCCACCCAGTGGGCAATATGCTGGATAAGGGAGCTCAAACAGGTACCTGCAAGCCATCCCAGAACAGGCATGAATGCCTGGAAAGCTCCGAAAAACAGGGATATTCTGAAGGCATGGCGGAATTTAAGCTGGTGTATAACCAAGCCGTTGGCCACAGACACCGCAAAAGCGTCCATGGAAAGCCCCAGAGCAACCCCGAACATAGAAAGAAAGTCCATTTTACTAAAATTAACCACAATCCTCAATCTGAGAAAGGAATATTGATGGTGTCAGGGAAAATACCTATATTATAGAACAAAGAATGACCTGACAGCTACCGGGTATGGAAGGAGATATATTTATGGCTGCACCTGAACCTGGCACTTCAAAAGATTTTATAAGAGAAACTGTTGAGCAGGACCTGAAAAATGGCATGGCAAACCAGGTGGTGACCAGGTTTCCGCCGGAGCCCAACGGTTACCTGCACATCGGGCATGCAAAGTCCATCTGCCTTAATTTCAGTTTAGCCGGGGAGAACCCGGGCGGGAGGTGTCATCTGCGCTTCGATGACTCCAATCCTACCACCGAAGACCCCGAGTATGTGGAATCCATCAAAGAAAATGTAAGGTGGCTGGGGTTCGAATGGGGAGAGCACCTGTACTTTGCATCGGACTATTTTGAGCAGTTGTACCGGTATGCCGAAGAGCTGATAAAAAGAGCCAAAGCCTATGTATGCAGTCTCAGCACCGAAGAAATCAGGGAGTACCGCGGCACCCTTACCCGGCCGGGCAGAGAAAGTCCTTACCGCAGCCGAAGTGTTGCAGAAAACCTCGATCTTTTCAGGAGAATGAGGAAAGGCGAGTTCGAGGACGGGGCCCATGTGCTGAGAGCAAAGATTGACATGGCTTCACCCAACCTCAATATGCGCGACCCTACTATTTACCGGATCAGGAGGGTGCATCACTACCGCACCGGCGACAGGTGGTGCATTTATCCTCTGTATGATTTTGCCCATCCCCTGTCGGATGCTATTGAGGGTATAACCCATTCCATCTGTACGCTTGAGTTCGAGGACCACCGCCCTCTGTACAACTGGTTTCTGGAGCAGCTGGATGTACCGTGCCACCCGCAGCAGATCGAGTTTGCACGGCTGAACCTGAGTCATACTGTGCTCAGCAAACGGAAGCTGGTGGAGCTGGTGAGGGGAGGGTATGTAGAAGGATGGGACGACCCAAGGATGCCCACCATTTCAGGGTTGAAAAGACGGGGGTATACCCCTGAGGCCATAAGGGACTTCTGTGACCGCATAGGTGTGGCCAAGAGCAACAGTCTGGTGGATGTTTCTCTTCTGGAACACTGCCTCAGGGAGGACCTTAACAGGAGGGCCCTCAGGGTTATGGTGGTGCTGCGGCCTCTGAAGCTGGTCATTACCAACTATCCTGAGGGAAAAACTGAATATCTGGATGCGGAGAACAATCCGGAAGACCCTGGAGCAGGTACCAGAAAGCTCCCTTTTTCCAGGGTCTTATATGTGGAAAAAGAGGACTTCAGGGAATCCCCTCCCAAAAAGTGGTTCAGGCTTGCTCCGGGAAAGGAGGTCAGGCTCAAACATGCCTACTATGTGACCTGCAGGGAAGTGGTTAAGAATGATAATGAAGAGGTCTGCGAGCTTCACTGCACCTATGATCCAAATACCAGAGGTGGTTGGTCTGAAGACGGACGTAAAGTCAGGGGCACCCTGCACTGGGTATCAGCACAGCACTGCCTGGATGCCCGGGTGAGGATTTACGACCACCTGTTTACAAAGCCCGATCCCGGTGATGTTGAAGAGGGCAGGGATTTCAAAGAATATTTGAACCCCCGTTCCCTGGAGGTGCTGGAGAGGTGCAAGGTGGAGCTGGGCCTTAAAGGTGCAGAGCCCGGCACCAGGTACCAGTTTTTACGGCAGGGGTATTTCTGTGTGGACAGCAAAGAATCAACAACGGCAAGCCTGGTGTTCAACAGAACAGTCCCCCTCAAAGATACCTGGGCGAAGATAGAAAAGTCCCAGAAGAAAAAATAGCGTGCGCAAAAAGAGCTGAGAAGTACACCCGAGCTGCCCCGAGGAACCACAGGCTATACTACCATAAGGAATTGTTACATGAGTTCAAACAGGTGCCAAGACTCCGGCTTCCCTGCCGGAGGATATCCTAACTTTCTGCAGGCGGTAATGCTGGCACTGCTGGCGATTGGGCTGCAGATTGTATTTAATTCGTTAGTGAGGGTGTTTGTTGATTATACCGGGGCTAACAT